>RECN01000185.1 GCA_007694005.1 Spirochaetaceae bacterium | reverse complement strand
CCGGGAAGCTTCGATCCGAAGGTCGTGAGTACGTGGTGCGCGACGGAGATGTCATACATTTCCGCTTCAACGTGTAGGTTCCTGTGAGCGAGCAGTCACCGTTTTCGCTGCCGGATGACTTTCTCTTCGGGACTGCGACGGCGGCGACGCAGATTGAAGGTGGCGATACCCGATCGAACTGGTATCACTGGGCCATGGCGGGTAACACGAAGGACGGCGCCGGACCGGAGACGGCGTGCGATCACTGGAACCGCTGGCAGGAAGACCTTTCACTCATTACGTCGTTGAACAGTCACAGCTACCGTCTCGGGCTTGACTGGGCCCGAATGGAGCCCGCTCCCGGAGTCTTTGACGACGCAGCCTTCGACCATTACCGCGAAGAGCTCAAAGCGCTTCGTGAGGCAGGCGTTGAACCGCTTGTCACCCTGTATCACTTCGCACATCCCCAGTGGTTCGAGGAGGCTGGCGGCTGGCCCCGCCCGGGCGCCGGGGCAGACTGGCTGCGTTTCGTGTCGCGTGTGCTCGATGATCTCGGCGATCTGGTGACCGACTGGATCACGATTAACGAACCGAACGTATATCTGATCTTCGCCCACGTGTTCGGCGAGTGGCCGCCGGGAGACCGGAACATACTGCGGTTCTTTCGTGGTGCCAGGCACATGGTGCAGGCTCACCGGGAAGCGTACGCGCGCATTCACGCCTACGCTGCGCGAAGATCCACGCCTGCGCGCGTCGGTGTCGCCCATCATCTGCGCGTCTTTGATCCGCTGCGACCTCTGATGCGCGACCGCTTTGCCTGTAGCGTCACGAGTTACCTCAGTCAGGATTACTTTCTGAAGAAGATGACAGGGACCAATGGACGCTGGGCGGACTTTCTCGGTGTAAACTACTACAGCCGCGACATGGTCCGTTTCACCGCTGACCCTGCCTCGGGATTCGGTGTGCGTTCAGTCGCCGCCGATGCTCCGGTAAACGATCTGGGCTGGGAGATCTATCCGGACGGTCTGTACCGTTGCGTGCGATCTGTGCACAGCAGGTACCGCCTTCCTGTCTACATAACCGAGAATGGTACCTCCGACGCGAACGATCATTTCCGCATCGCGTATATCTACGATCATGTGCGCGAAATTGCCCGTCTGATTGCAGACGGTGTTCCTGTGACTCGCTACTATCACTGGTCCCTTCTCGATAACTTCGAGTGGGCAGAAGGTAACGGGCCACGGTTCGGCTTGTACGAAGTCGATTACGCGACCCAGACGCGAAGGCCGCGGAACAGTGCCCGGTTTTACTCCGAGCTTGCGCGCGAGCGGGCCGTAACCCGGGACATGATTGAGACCTATCTCTCTTATTGAGTCCGGGGAGCCGCACGAAAGCGGCTGCGGTGAGCGTGGTCGCTGCCTCCAAAACGGTCTTTCGCGGCGAGATCCCGACGAAAGCGTATTGTGAATTCCGTCCAGATAACCACGAAGAGGGCTGCTATCAGCGGACCAATCAGGAACCCGATCAACCCGAGCCAGGCCAATCCCCCGAGGGTCGAGATAAGGACGAGGGCCGGGTGCATGCCACCCCGCTCGCCGAGAATCGCAGGGCGGATCAGATTCTGTGTGACGAAAGTCGTGGCGGTCGCAAGCACAATGAGGACGATGCCGCGTACCGGGCTGCCGGTGACGATCAGAATGAGCCCCGCAGGCGTCAGTATACCGTTGGCACCTATCATGGGGATGATCGAAAAGATCACCATGATCAGTCCCCACAGGAAGGGACTCGGGAGGCCGAAGGCTGCGAAGTAGATCGTTCCGAGTGCTCCCTCAAGAAAACCAAGGCCGAAGGTCGTGAGCAGCGTGGACGAAATGATGTTCTTCGCGCTGAGGGTAATGCGGTCGATTTCGCTCGTTGACAGCGGCAGGATGTGCCGTATGTGTGCGGTAAGACGCGGTCCGTCGAGCAGGAAAAAGAAGGCCAGGATCAGCATGATCAGTACGTTGAGTACGGCGTTTGCGATGTTCGCAAAGCTGCGCTGAGTCGCATTGATCACGAAGTCGCTCGACGCTGAAACGATGTTGCGGACGACCTCCCCGAGCCGGAACTGTTCGAGATTGGATTCTGCGATCAGTTCTCCCACGTAAGGCAGACCCTCCAGCCAGGGGAGTATCTGCACGGTCTCGAGCTGTCGGGTTATGTCTTCCCAGTTGTCCGAAATGAAGGTGTAGCCTCCGACGATTTCCGCGTAGACCATCAGCCCGATCAGAAAGATCGGTATGCTTACCAGGACTAACAGCGTCAGGAGCGTGATCGCGGCGGAAAGGCTTCGTGGTCCCGGAACATGCCGGTCAATCCAGCGAAATGGTCCTGAAAGGATTCCTGCGAGCACCGTGGCTACAAAGAGGGTAAGCAGAAAGGGCGCGACGATCTGATAGAAGGCGAGGGTCAGACCGCTCAGGACAATGAGAAAAAAGATGTTCACTATGTTGAAGCCGGTTCTCATGTTTGCGTAATACCTGCAGATTTGCTGCCGCGTCTTGATTGCCGCCAGGCCTAAAGGCTGCTATCCTTGTCTTCAGACCGCCATGATACGAGGCTCCTTGCGCATAGGCAAGTACACGTGAAACAGAAATCGACATGATTACACTCAAAGTCCCCCTCGGAAATCGCACCGATCTGAGAGAATGGTACAACCGGGTGCACAACGGATACGAGAAGGTGCTGTATCAGATGCAGCGTGAGTTATCCGATATTCTCGCAGAAGGCGATATACACCCGACGATTAAATACCGGGTTAAAACGCTCGAGAGCCTCTACGAAAAGGCCCAGCGCAGGGTCAAGTCGGACGACTTCAGCGGTGACTCGTTCTGCGTGACGGATTTCATCGGTATACGGATCGTATGCCCGTTCATCGAGGACATCCGGCATTGTGAACAGATAATCGATTCGACCTTCGACGTGGTCGAAAGGGAACAGAAGGGCGCTGAGTACGGTTTTCAGGAGTTCGGATACGAGTCTGTGCATTATCTGGTGAAGGTTCCAAAACACCTCTGTGAGGTCTTTAATTTCGGTGGTTCGGAAATATGCGAGATTCAGCTGCGAACGATCCTGCAGGATGCATGGGCTGAGGTGGAGCATGAGTTGGTGTATAAGGCCGAGTTCACCCCCTTTGATGAGCCCCTGCGACGCAAACTCGCGGCATTGAACGCGAATCTCTCGCTTTCGGACATCGTGTTTCAGGAGATCCGTGATTATCAGCGTCAGCTGCACGTGCAGCTCAAGCGGCGCAGACGGTCGTTCTGGGCGACTGTGCAGGAGGCTACGTCAGGAGACCCCGGGAGTTTCGCCGCCCGCGAGACCAAAGCGGAAAAGCAGAAAGACGACACAGCGTTTTCCCGGGCAAGCGATGTACCGGAGGAAATCGCTACTTCCATGATTCCGGGTGGAGACTCCGTCGACAATTTGCTTCTGCGTGCGCTTAACGCTCATAATCGCAGAAGTTTTGACGAGGCAGTAACGCTGTACACACGAATTCTCGAAACGGACAGTCGCTCTGCGGTTCGTGCGGTTATACACATACACAGGGGTATGGCGCTCTTTGCCTCGGGCGACTACGACGAGGCTCTATCAGACTTTACCCGTGCCGTTGAGCAGGATGCGAGCAACCCCAAAGCCTATTACTATCGCGGCATTGTTCATCGCGTTCGCGGCGATCGCACCGCCGCCCTGCGCGATTTTGACGATTGTCTGAGCCGCGATCCGTTTCAGTTCGATCCGCTGCTCAGCAGAAGTCAGCTTCACTTCGCAATGGGTGACAGGGAACAGGCTCTCGCCGATTGCGACGCTGCCATTTCACTGCATCCGCATTCCAGTCGGGCGGGAGAACTCCGTGCCCGCATAATTGAAGGCATGAATCTTTAGAGGAGTTTACATGAAACCCGTACGTCCGGATCCGAGCCACCATATGCTTGCCAGCGACAACAGCAGTGGCGTACACCCCGAGGTCCTTGATGCAATAATCGCAGCCAATCACGGACACCTTGTCAGCTATGGCGATGATGTCGTGACGAACGCCGCCATTGAGGTTCTGCGGAAGCAGTTCGGAGCCTCGACGGAGGTGTTTTTCGTGCTTACCGGCACCGGCGCCAATGTCCTGTCGCTTTCGGCCATGACCCCACCGTACGGGGCCGTGCTGTGCACGGACTGTTCGCACATTGCGACGGATGAATGCGGAGCGCCGGAGCGCGGCGTCGGGTGCAAGCTCATCCCGGTGCACACTCATGAGGGCAAGATCGATGCATGCGCCCTCAAGGAGTACATCGGTTCGGCGCGGGTACCTCACCAGAACCTGCCGCGGGTGGTTTCGCTGACGCAGTCGACCGAACTCGGGACGGTGTACACTCCGGATGAGATCGCTTCGATCGCGTCGGTCTGCCGGGATGCGGGGTGGTTGCTGCATATG
>RECN01000184.1 GCA_007694005.1 Spirochaetaceae bacterium | reverse complement strand
GCCCTACGACATGGACAGTCATGCAGATGAACTCTGTCGGCTTCTCGATGCCTGCGAAGTTGATGCAGGGTCTGTCATAGGCACCTCCTACGGCGCCGAGGTCGGGCTTCTGTTCGCGCTCCGGCATCCTGACCGGTGCCGGTCGCTCGTGATGATAGACGGTGTGAGTGAAAGCGACGCCGTCCTGAAGACCGCGGTCGAAAGCTGGAAAGCGGCCGCTCTGTCCGACGCACGTGTGTTCTACCGGACACTGATTCCGTGGAACTACTCTGCGCGCTACATAACTGAGAACAAGCAGATGCTTGCCGAGCGCGAGGACGCGGTCGCGGGTTTGCCTCGCGAGTATTTTGAAGGTTTCGCGCGGTTGTGTGATGCGTTTCTCGGTCTCGACGTCACCGATGAACTGTCGCGCATCAAGTGCCCTACCCTTATCCTGGTCGCCGAGAACGACATCCTCAAGACCCGTGCCTACAGTCAGCGCATGAAGGATAACATTCCCGGCGCCGAGCTTGAGGTAATTCCGGGTGCCGGCCACGCGGTCGTCATTGAGAACCCGGAGGCCTGCGCCGAACGAACACAGGCCTTTCTCGACCGGCTCGACTACTGATCGGCGATCGGGGTTACGAGCGCGTGCTCCGAGCAGATCAAGAACGGGGAACGTTGGAAACCGAACAAGGGTGTGACGGGGAAAACCTGAGCCGCACGGGATTCGAACCCATGACCCACGCCTTAAAAGGGCGTTGCTCTACCAGCTGAGCTAGCGGCCCGTGTTACGGAATGAGCGTTAAGGTACCAAGGTGACCTGTGCCTGTCAACGCGAGACGGAGAAAAAAGTGATCTGACGGATCATCGATCTATCGGCGCACATCCACAGAAAAGGAAATGTTGTACAGACTTCGCAGACCCGGCTGCGTTGCGTACTCCCGCCCGAACACGGCGCCGCGTAGCTCAACCACGCCGAGTTCGATGCCGGCACCGAGCGAGGGGAGTCCCTGCGAGAACCCGGCTCCGACCCGAACGATGTCCAGGAGGGTGAGTTCACCTGCCAGACTGAGTTTCAGAAGTATGTTCTCACGAACGTCTGATCCGACGAAGTCGAAAATGTCCCGATAGCCGAAATAAAGATCGAGCTCGTCAAAGTACCGATCAAGAGGCCCAAGCGGTGCGCTGTATCGAAGGCCGGTGGAAATCACCGGCCGAATCAGATCGGTCGCCCGATCAGGATCAGAACCACCATCGAGATAATCGGTCAGTGAATCGTAGGTAAACGAAACAGTCGGTGCATAGACATTTTCCGCGGTGAGACCGACCGCAAGCATATCTCTCCAGGACCACAGGGCCCCGAGATGAAGACCTATGCCGCTCTGCAGAACAAAGGGGGCATCGGTAATGAGACCCAGACCGAGTGACTCCAGAAGATCGGGCGCATCGATGAGCTGCACGTCGTTCCGGGACTCCCCCATGACGAAGCTCGAGAAGGAAAACCCGACCGACAGGTCCATCTCGAGATCTTCGTTCAGAGGAATGTCGGCAGCAAACCCGCCGCGAAGCGCGAGACGCTCGCTGGCCGACAGACGCACCGATAATGGTGTCGGTGCGGTAAGAGCGGCTCCGGTGACGTTGTACACGGAGAAGCCTACCCCGCTGCCAACGTAGGCAAAGCCGAGCGGACCGCCCACGTCGAACGAAGCGTGTATGCCACGAAGCAGCGCCTGGGCGTCGTCGTCGAGCAGCGTCGTCGGGTCGGCCACTGCGTCCTGCCCCACCGAAACCAGGCTGAATATCGGACCGGTGACGTGGCCCGAAAGTCGAGCGAACGCGGTCTGGCGGTTGACCTGTGTCAGGCCTGCGGGGTTCGTCTGCAGGGTTTCGATACCCGAGATAAAGGCAGCATTCGGTCCGCCGAGTGCCTGCAGGCGCGGATAGGTCACGTCGAAGCGGTCACCAGGCCGTCGCGGGGTGTTGAGTCCGAACGCGGCTGTCGCCACGAGTAAAATCAGAATGCAGGGTATGACACATCGTTTCACGGTTCCGTCCTTTGTCTCTGAATACGTTCCACCTGACAGCGCTTACGTCGCCGACCTCAGTCCTAGGTGATCTGCCCCTGCAGATCTATCAGCAACTGATAGGTTTCGGAGTCTTCTTTACCCTCAGCCTCGTATGCGGCGATGCTGAGACCGAGCAGAGTCTGGGCGTCGTCAATTCCATCTGCGCCACTCAGGGCTTCAAAACTCTCGGCCTCCGCGCCAATTGCACCGACAAGACCGAGCGCCGCGTAGGCGTACTGCTGCCCGGTCAGGGTGCCGGGATCTGCGGCAAGTGCGATATCTGCCGTAAGTTTGGCTGTTGCCGAATCGAAACCGGATAGAAGCGCGTCGGCGTCAAGACCCTCTAAGTCACCGTCGGCTGCAACGACGGCGGTCAGGAGCTGAGGAATCCCCGTCGCAGCAACGCCCAGTTCAACAAGCGTCGAAGTCTGTGACGCAGTGCGCGTGCTTCCCTCGGTCGCTTTCAGCAAAGCATCAAACGTCTTTTTGATCGTAGTCCGATCGCCCGAGGCGAGCGCGTCGGCCGCAAAAATTTCGAGTTCGGCGGCACTCATGTTAGCGGGATCACGCTGAAGACCGCTGAACGCGTTGCTCGTAAAAAAACTTTCGCATCCCGAGATAAACAGGACGACCGCCAGACCGAGAACCGTCACACGAAAAAACCCGTTTCTTCCACGCATAGCGCTGTGCTCCTTGAGACCTGTACAGAATTATAGCGACTGTGTCCAAAAAATGCGAATTTGCTAGAATCTGATACTCATATCGAGTCCGGCCTGCGGCGGGACGTCGCGTCCGAACGAAATACCACCGTCAAGATACACGACTCCGAATCGTATACCTGCGCCCGCACCGAAGCCGAGCGCACTGGTCCCTCCGCGCAGGGTGAGGAAGCGCCCGAATGTCAGTTCAGCACCGGCAGAAAATACATCGACAAAACCTGTCTCCGACTCGCCGAGGCGATGCAGATCGGTAAAGTCCATGTACAGGGCCGGATCAAACACGTCGCCCCAGTCAGGTTGCCAGGCCAGGCCGATGCGGCTCTGGGAACGAAGCCGGTAGGTGGCTTCAGGGTCGTACAGCTCGCCCGCGCTCTCTCCCCCGGGGGGGAGGACCCCGGACACGGCCGATTCTATAACCTCTCCGAGGGGATGCTCTCTATACACGATCTGTGTACCGCCTATGTCGCGCACGGCCAGACCGAAGGTAAACGAGCGGTAGGTCGCGGTAAGACCGGTATTCAGCGCTAGCCCGAATCCGTTCAGGGTTGGTGCAGAGGCGAATGCCTCGAAAAACGGCGCTCCCGAGAGAAAGTCATCGACCTGATCCGGGTCAGAAAGATCAGACCGGAGTCTGACAAAGGGCCGGATGTCTGCCCCGACCGATATTCCTAACTGGTCCCAGTCAAAGGAAATCGCGAGACCGCCAACCAGACCTGCTTCGGCGAGAAAGTGTCCGCTGTAGGTTCCGTCGTGCTCACGGAGTAACATGTCAAAATCGCCGATAATCCCGAGGCCGAGACTGCTTCCGGCGTAGCCTAGGCCTGCAGACCCGCCGAAACCCAGTCCTTCACGGTCGATACGATCATCGAACACGCGAGAGAGCGAGCCGAGCAGCGGTGTCGCCTGCCCGGTGAGCATCGCAACGGGTGCCCGAAGCGCCTGATTTGGCGGAGCGTACAGGGCGGCGCTGCCTGATAAAAGCGCGAGTTCACCCCGTCCGGCAAACGCGGCGGGATTGATGAGCAGAGACTCAAGCCCGCTTGTGTACGCAACACTGCCCCCGCCTGAGGTATACAGCCTGCTGTTGTGCGTTCGCAGTCGAGGTTCTTCGATGATGTTTTGTGCTGCTGCAGTGCCGGCGGCTATACATACGGTCAGACCCAGGCACAGCAGGGCTGTATTCATGCGCATAAGGTTCCGATTGTATTGTAACGCTTCAGACTGCGAATAACAATTCTTACACGGCCAATCGGCCGACAAAAAGGTTTTAATAGTTAATTATAGACATAATCTCTATAATCCGTTGCTGCGTGATCGTATCCGATCAAGGCCCGCACGGGCAGCAGTTGCTCCGGGGTTCAGCTGAAGCGCTCGATCGAATGCCTGCTCCGCTGCGGTAAAATCGGCAAGGTTTTCGCGTACTTCGCCGAGCTGAACCCACCACGACACGTTACTGCCTGACAGATGCACGGCCATAGAGAACGCAGCGTCTGCGTTTCGGAACTCACCGAGTTCTGCGAGGATCACTCCCATGAAGTAGTAGGCATCAGCGATACGCGACCCCTGGGGAACAATATCAACGTAGCGCTCAAGAAACCTGAGAGATTCCTGAAAGTTGCCCTGATTGAACTCTGCTTCTGCCTTGATGAACACGAGCCGATGGTCGCGCGGAGCGAACGCGAGCCCCGAGTCGGCTACCTGCGCTGCTTCCCGGTATC
>RECN01000034.1 GCA_007694005.1 Spirochaetaceae bacterium | reverse complement strand
GCGCTTCCGGTTGTGCACTCGCGAAGAACGCACTCCCCGCTACCAGAATATCAGTGCCGGCTGCAAGCAGTTCGCCTGCAGTTGTATCATTTACCCCTCCATCACACTCGATAAGGAACGACTGTCCCCGTTCCTGTCGCAGAGAACAGGCTTTTCTGATCTTTTCTACGCAGAAGGGAATCAGGGTCTGCCCTCCGAAGCCAGGGTTTACGGTCATGATCAGAAGGAGGTCGATGTCATCGAGTAATGGTTCGACGGCGCTTATTGGTGTACCCGGGACTATCGCCAGACCGACCTTGACCCCCCGGGCGCGAATGCGCTCGATAAGGCGGTGCGAATGAACGCATGCCTCGGCGTGAAAGGTCAGATAGTCCGCGCCTGCATCAATGTACATGTCAGCCGACCGTTCAGGTGCTTCGATCATGAGATGCACGTCGAGGGTCAGATCCGAGATGGCGCGAATGTCCTGTATCATCTTCGGCCCGAAGGTGAGATTCGGGACGAAATGTCCGTCCATAACGTCAAGGTGCAGTATTCCTGCCCCGCTGTCCTTCACCCGTGCGAGCTCTTCGGCGACACGGCCGAAGTCAGCAGCGAGCAGACTTGGAGCCAGTTTTGGAAAGCGAGAATTCATGCACGAATGGTAGCATATATGCAGGTCCGAGTTCACCCCGTATGTTGCTGCGTTGACGAAGCCAAGTGAACGGGTATAATTGGATATTCGGGTTAAATTTAGAGGTCTATGTCCGCACATGATGCGATCCATCAGGGTCAGACAGTACAGGAACTCATTGAGCATGCGCGCATGGCCGTTTCCGGGCACAGGCTTTCGGAGGCTGCCGAGCTTCTTGAGCACGCGTTAACGGTTGACTTCGATCATCCTGATCTTGTGGTCAGCTTGAAGTATGTCCGGTTCTGGATGGATCGGACCTCGCTGCTCGAGCAGATAGGAAGCGCTTTTGAGCAGGGAGAGTTCCTGCTCGCACAGTGGCATAACTTTCTGCAGTTCATTGAGCGGGTCGGTGAAGCATCGGAGCCCTGGATGGCTTCGGTACGGTATCACGTATTTGGTTCGGCGCTCGGGTATTACCGGGATGTCGCGGAGCAGACCGGTTCCGTTGATCCGGAGCTTCTGCTGCGACTCGGCCGTTGCGAGAAAGCGCTCGGCCATTACGACGCAGCGCTTACCGCTCTTGAACGGGCTGGTAAGGCCCGGCGCGAAGATGCGCAGATTTTGGTGGAGCTTGCCGACTGCTATGCTCTGACCGGTGAAGCAGTTCGGGCGAAGGCGTTTTTTCGTGAAGCCTTCTTTATTTCACCGCAGAGAATTGATGTGTCGTCGCTGGAGTCGCAAATGATCTGTCGACTCATAGCGAAAGTACGGGAAGAAGGTCTGGGAGGAGCCGATCTGGCGGAATGGGTGCCCGTGTATGGGGTGTTGTACGGGGTGTTCTCCGTGAAGCGGGAGCTTCGTGCGATTGAGTACGGAAAACTGCGGCAGAGTATTTACGCGCTTGAGCGCGAAATACACGAGATTCGCGACCCGGAAGCAGTAGACAGCGCCAAGAAGGCGCGACTGATCAACCGGTATTTCTGGCTTATTGACCACTACTCCAGCACGGGCGAAGAACGAAGTAAAATCGATGAAGTCTTGTTGAAGATACGGGAGCTGAGTATGAAGATATACCAGCGGTACACAAATTAATGGTAGAAACGAAACATGAACAAAAGAGTCATAACACGTTGGGAGAAACCGGCATGCAGCTGATTGAGCGTATTACTGAGCTACTGAACGAAGAAAAATGGACTCGGGCGACCCTGAACAACTACACGGTAGCGAACTTCAGTGATCTTGATAAGCTCATTGAACAGATCGAAAGCAAAGAGGAAGCAGATGCAGTACTGGAACTGTGTAATGAGCATCTGCACCACACGAAAAACAGCATAATCGCTTTGTACGTCTCAGGCAGGATCAAGATTCGTCGTCAGAACGTTGACGACTCGAATCTTATTTCGCTCATTGAGATATTCATCGACAACCACAAGTGGGCCATTGTCAGATATCTGTGCGAGCGCATACTCGATCATGGTGAGAACAAGTTCGCGCTCAGGACACTCGCCGACAGCTATAACAACGACAATCTCGTCGACGAGATGTACGGTATCTGGGAGCGCCTCATACGCATCGACTTTGACGAAGCAGACATAGTCAAGCAGCTTGCGGAGTACAAAGAGAAAAAGGGGCTCGCTGAGGAAGCGCTCGGGTACTACAAGAAAGCACTGCATCGCTATGTCGCAAAAAAGGCCTTCGCCAATATCAAGGAAATATGGCACAAGCTGATCAAGGACTCACTCGGTGAGACTGAGTTCTTTTTTCACGCTGAGCGGAAGATATCACGGGCGATCAGCGATGAGCGGGCGATACAGCTCCTGGAGGATCTCTATCCGCATTTCCGACAGGCGGAAGACTACGGGACTGCGATCACTATCCTGAAACGCGTCCTGACGTACGATGCGCGTAATCCCTGGGCACGGAAAGAAATAACCGAATGCTATCGGGAGCTGTACTCCCATCACAGTCACCTCGAAGAGTACATCAAACTCAGTAATCTCAATCAAAGCTGGAGAAACGTGCACGACGCGATCGCGGACTTCGAGAAACACATCTCCTTTGATGCGGGGAACTTCGTGTTTCACCGCAGCTGGGGGGTCGGGCTGATTCGCGGCATCGATGACGATGAGATTACGATAGACTTCGTGAAGCGCCGTAATCACACGATGTCGCTTAAAATGGCCGTGAGCGCGCTCACCGTGCTGCCGAAAGACCATATCTGGGTCCTGAAGACAACCCGTAAGAAAGATCGCCTGCGGAAGGAAGTCAAGAAAAACCCCGACTGGGCTCTTGAAATCATCATCCGCAGCATGAATAACGCCGCGGACATGAAAGTAATCAAGTCCGAGCTGGTCCCCTCCATTCTCACCCAGGGTGAGTGGTCGAGCTGGAGCACACGCGCCCGGGAAATCCTGAAAACGGATGAGCGCTTCGGCAATGTTCCTGACAAAGTCGACAGTTACTCGATTCGCGAACAGCCGATTACACTCGAAGAAAAAATGTACAACCGCTTCAAGGCCGAGAAGGATTTCTTCGACCGCGCAAAGACGCTCTTCGAGTTCCTTCGCTACGTTGAACGGGGAGACGTCGAGGCGAGCGATACCGAGTTTGTCCGTGAAATGGTGGACTACTTTACCGGGTATCTCAGATCCGTCGGTGAGGTGGACGAACATACCTTCGGGAGCGTCCTGATCCTCCAGCGGGTCGTCGCGGAACATCCATACCTGAACCCCGGGGTGAATCTTGCGTTTGAGGAATACCTCGCGCAGGCAAGCAACATCGAAGAGGTGTTCAGGAATATTGCGAACCCGGATATCCGACGCGCATTCCTGCGCAAGCTCCGAAAGCACGACCCGGAATGGCACGAGGTTTACGTGAAAGTCTTTCCCTATCACCTCAACAAGGAGATTCTTGACGACCTCGAGGCTGCCGGAAAGAAAGATTCGATGCTGAAGATTTACCGGCAGACCACAGAAGGGTATCGGGATTACCGGGAAGCATTTGTCTGGCTTGCGCGTCACAGCGATGAAATGAAGTGGCACGACGAAATCGGACTCGCGTACGAGAAGCTTCTCATCAATCTTGTCCACATTCTTGATCTTACCTTCCGTGACATTGAGAACAGGCGCGATGTCACGGAAAACCGACGCATCAACCGACAGGTGCAGACCTATCTGTTCAAGGAACGACGCCTTGCAGAGGCGCTTGAGACCGTCGACGAAGACTCAATTCAGCGTATCTACACCCTCGTCGAAGACGTTGCCGGGCTCGACCCGACCGTGGGCCTTGATCTGAAAAACATTGTTCTCAGACGCTTTCCGGAGTTTCGTTTCTACAGCGACCAGGGACCCGAAACGGTTCATCGCGGTGGTTTCATGACGGTCTCTTCGAGTTATGAAGCCAAGCAGAAAGATCTCGAGCGGATACACTCGGTTGAGGTACCCAAGAACTCACAGGAGATCGCAACTGCCCGCGAGTACGGTGACCTGAAAGAAAACGCCGAGTACAAGGCTGCAAAAGAGCACCAGGAACAGCTCAATAACGAAGCTGCCCGCCTGACTGACGATCTGCAGCGTGTTACGATCGTGCGTCCACAGGACGTTGATTCGACGGTCATTTCGTTCGGGACAAAGGCTACGCTGCTCGACACGAAAAAGAATGAGACGGTGGTATTTACTATCCTCGGTCCCTGGGAGTCAGATCCGGATAAGGGTGTAATCAACTACCAGTCACCCCTCGGAAAGGCACTCTACGACCACAAGGTCGGTGAAAAACTTGAGTTTTCGGTGGGAGACCACGAGTATAGTTATGAGGTGCAGGCTATCGAGCCGGTACTGACGTAGACCTGTGATGTGACGGGGTTTCAGATATCTTCGAGGGCCTGTTCGACTGCCCGACGCAGCGCGGCAGGCCCCCCACCCGTCTCGGACAGCGTCTCCAGTTCCTCGCGAAACGAGCCGATGCGGTTGAGCCGTATGCCCCGTATCGCGTAGGTTCGAACCGCCGTGTCCCTGTGTGACAGAAGCATCCCGTACAGGGCGTCGAGCGTTCGGTGCTCCATGGTCGAAGCGCTGCGTGCAAGCTGCTGAACAAGACGGACGTCCCTGTTTGATTCTTCCATCGTAAAGAGTTCCACAAAGGCGTCTGTGGTATCCCGTGCAGGCTGTTCAGCGAGCAGCTCGACTGCAAACACCCGCGACTCGTGCGGTGCTCCCTGTGAGAGCATGAGTGATCTGATCGTATCCCATGCGTCCGCTGTACCAAGGTCTGCCAGGCTTCGAAGCGCGCTTCGACGCACCCGGTGGTCCGGATCGCGACGGGCGACGAAGGATACCGCGGGAACGTGCGACGTGTCGCCCGAATCCCCCATACCTTCGACGGCGAGCTGACGCACCCGCCAGTTGTCATCCCGAATCGCCGCGAGTAAGGCCGTGTCGAGATCGTCTGCCTCAAGGGCGAGCAGCGCCGACAGCGCGTAGGCCCGCATCATGCCGTCATCGGCAGACATCAGAGCGCGTATGTTCGGAACGGCGTCTGCGTTGCCGATCTTCCCGAGGGCGTCGACCGCGTAATAGCGGACCGTGTTGGACTGGGCGCCTGATTCCGCGAGTGATATAAGCCATTCGACCGCGTCGTCTGCGGCCGGCCCCATCTCGCCGAAGGACAGCATGATGTTTCCCCGCACCGCCACGCTTTCGCGACGGTCGAATACTCGTTGCAGATCGGGTATCGATGATGCGTCACCGAGGCGGCCGAGCGCCAGGGCCGCCTCGGCTGCGACACGTTCACCTGCAAACTCGACAGCCGTTCTCAGCACCTCAAGGGTCGCGTCTTCCGGTTCCGTCACCGTTCTGCTCAAATACCGGATTGCCTCAAGTACCGTGGTCTCGGTGCGGGTATCAAAGGCATTTACGACTGCCCTCGCCGACTCTTCGCCGCGGGGGTCACCGATGGCCTGAAAATACGCAATTGCGCGCTCGATCACACGGGATGACCGGTTTTCCGAGAGGAGAAGAACGATGTCATCCGCCATGGTCTCGATTCTTTCATTCGCGAGTGTTGAGAGCAGCTCGGCGACCTGCACGTCAATACCGAAACGAAGCGTTTCACGCCACTCCTCTTCCTGAGCGCGTCTGCTTGCACGGTCAGCCTGTTCATAGCCTTCGACTTCAGCCTCAAACACCTCGGCAGCTTCCCCCGCGGCATCCTGCTGTTCGTCCGTGGTCTGGGCCGACAGCACCGTCGCCGGGACGAGAAGCATGAATACGAGGGCTGGTATCAGAGAAGCGACCTGGGTTCGACCTGTGTGCACCGGAAACGTCATATATCCAATATATCGGTCAATAGGCCTGCTGTGTCCACATTTCTCAGAGGCGACGCACAATTCTGTTCCGCAGAAACACCGTGACAACCTCTATGTTCAACAGCCACATGAGGGTCAGGGTTATGGCAGCGCCGCCAATCGCGGTGAATGCGACCGCTGCGATACTCGCGAGACTTCTGCCGTCAATGAACACAGGCGGCAGCAGATTCTTCACAACGAGCAGATACACCGCCAGACCGAGGGCTGCGAGAAGCGTCCGCAGGACTGTAGAAAAGAACGCACGCATGTCCAGCGGTCCGGTTGACCGGCGGACCCGAATCAGCAGCACGCATAGTCCGACCGTAAACGCGACCGAGTGCGCCACAGCAAGTCCACGCACTCTCAGCCACGTCTCCTTGAGCCAGAGGCTCAGGGCTACGTCGATGGCAAGTACAATTGCGGACGTGACAAGCGGGGTGCGAAAGTCTCCACGCGCGTAGAAGTAGCGTTGTATGAACGTATAGGCACCGACGCTGAAAAGGCCGAGGGAGTACGCGCCAAGCACGTCACCGGCGAGCAGACTGTTGGTACGCGTGAATGCTCCGCTTTGCAGGGCGGCAGCGATGGTTTCTGACCCGAAAAGTCCCAGAAATACGGCCGATGGGACAAGGAGTCCTACCAGGTACCGGATACCGGTCTCGAGTGTCTTCCTGACCCCTTCACGGTCGTCAGAGGCTATCTGTCGACTCATTCGGGGAAAGAGAACCGTGGTAATGGACGCGGAAAACAGGCCGAAGGGTAACTGCCAGAAGACAAGGGCGTTCTGCATGGCGGATCCGCTCCCTGCGTCGAGTCCTGAGGCGAAACGCATGGCAATCTGCTGGTTGACACTGTATACACCGGCGGTGGCCATGACCGGCAGCCACTGTATGAGAATACGCCGCATATACGGATCCTTGCCAAGCGAAAGCAGCTTGAAGCTGTATCCGAGCTTCCTGAACTGTGGAACAAGAAGCAGAAGCTGTACGAGTCCTCCGACGAGGACGCCTGCGGCCATGGCAAACACATCGAGCCGACCGGCGAACACGGCTATGCCCGTGATAACGGATATGCTGAAGGCAAGCGGCGCGACTGCAGGTACGAAGAAGCGTTCGTGGCTGTTCAGAGTCCCTACGAGGACCGAGGCGATGCTGATAAAGAGCAGGTACGGGATGATGTAGCGAAACAGCTCTATTGCAAGCTCCTGCTGTTCGGGGTCACGAAAGTCGAGAAGCACCCGAATAACCTGCGGTGCAAATACGATCGACAGTCCGACAACAGGCACGAGAATGAGTACCTGAAAGGTCAGAAGACGCCGCACGAGGTCGCGCGCGCTCCCTCCTTCGGGGTCGTTCACGATTCGTTCGGACACGACCGGAATAAAGGCCGATGACAGGGCTCCCTCGGCGAGCAGTTTACGCAGATTATTGGGAATGACGAATACCAGGTGCAGAACGTCCGCACGTGCCCCGGCACCAAAAATGCTGCCGATGACCGCCATTTTCACGAAACCGAGAATGCGGGACGCAAAGGTGGTCAGCATCACAAGCAGAGCGCTTCGGGCGCTGCTGGCCATGCTTTCCTGTGCTCCTCCGTGAGGTTCGTGAGTCGGGGCCTGTTCAACCATGCGTCGTCCCCTGTTTGTAGCGCCTCAGGAAGGACTCCTTGTACTCCGTAAACTGGCCGGCCGCGATTGCCGAACGTATCTCGCTCATCATGACTGCGAGAAAGTTCAGATTGTGAACGGTTGCGATCATCGGGGCCAGTATTTCAGACGCTTTCAGGAGGTGCCGTACGTATGCGCGTGAGTAACCCGCTGTGAACGCGTCGGGTGTGTCAGGGTCAAGCGGGCCGAAATCGTCTTTGAACCGTTCGTTTTTAAGAGCGATGCGTCCGTCACGAGTGAAAATCGTTCCGTTTCGCGCTATACGCGTGGGGAACACACAATCAAACATGTCGATGCCGTTTTCGACGGCTGCGAGGATATACTCTGGTGTTCCTATGCCCATGACGTACCTGGGTTTATCGGCCGGCAGGAGCTGCGCTGTCGACGTGAGAAACTCCTGAAAGACCTCAAAAGGCTCGCCGACGGAAAGACCCCCGATCGCAAAGCCGGGAAACGGAATCGACGTGATTTCTTCTGCACTCTGCTGGCGCAGATCATGGTGGAAGTTGCCCTGCACGATCCCGAACAGCAGTCCCTGATACGCGTCGTCGGTCATGCTGTACTCATCGTATGCCCGTCGCGCCCACGCTGAGGTCGTTTTGAGTGCGGCTTCTGCTTCCTTTCTCGGGGCGTCAAAGCCGGTACATACGTCGAGGACCATTTGCACATCACTGCCAAAGCCTTCCTGAATTCGAACAACCCGTTCAGGCGTGAGCGTGTGATATGAGCCGTCAATATGACTGCGAAAGTATGCGCCTTCGTCTTTTATCTTTCGAAACGGTGCAAGCGAAAAGACCTGATATCCGCCCGAATCGGTGAGAATATTGTGAGGCCAGTTACTGAATGCGTGTAAGCCGCCGGCCCGCTGAATAATGTCCAGCCCCGGTCGTAAAAAGAGGTGATACGTGTTCCCGAGGATGAGGCGATACCCGAGGCGCTCGACCTCGCGATGTCCGACGGCTTTGACACTCGCGGCGGTGCCGACGGGCATGAATGCAGGTGTCTGCACGAGACCGTGTGGCAGTGAGAGTGTCCCGCTGCGCGCGTGGGAGTGTGGGTCCTTATGAATGATAGTCAGATGGTTTGTGGAAGATGTCATGTGCGGGCTCGAAACAGGGAAAAGATTGAGAGGAACAGAAACAGGAGAACCGGTCCGAATGCACCGGCCGCTGGACTCAGGTAGCCGAAGCGCGAAAAGAGGCCGAATATCATGCTCGAAACGTAGAACAGAACAGAAAGGATCAACGCTGTAAGCAGGCTCAGCAGCAACACACTCTTTTTTACTCTACTACCGACCGCCGTGGCAAATATGGCGACAATTATCGGTGTCATGGAAAACGCGTAACGGGAAAGATAGTCGGTTTCTGCCTGTCGCGAGGGTAAGCCCGCGTCCTGTCGTTGCTGAATAAAATCACGTGCCTCTGCCCTCGTCATTTCCTGTATGTCCTCGCTTCCGCGTCGGAAGACGTCGGGAGAGATCGTATAGCGTTCGTCCGAAAAGGTCTCGTGGCGTCGTGCGATGAGCCCACCAGACTCCCCGTCAGGCTCAAAAACGACCGCATCCGTAAAGACCCATCGACCGTCGCTCCAGCGTGCGCTACGAGCGCTGATACGCCTGAGCAGCGAGCCGTCGGAAGCTCGCTCGATGACGGTAACCCGGTCCATGCTGTCACTGCTGCGTGCGTAGTATTCGGTAAAGAAGACGAGTCGTCCACCATCCCAGCTGACGGTCGTATTCGTCGTCGCAAACCCGGATGATCCGATCAGCTGTCGCCTGAGTTCGTTCCGCGCTGCCTGGGCGGGAATGGCCACCTGATCGTCGAAGAAGAAAAGGCCGGCCGCGGCACAGACCGCCACCAGAATAAGCGGAAGAACGAAGCGGCGAAGCGGACGTCCGGCACCGAATACCGCGATGAGCTCGTTGTTCGAGTACATGGAACCAAGCGTAAAACTGATGGCGAACAGGAGCGCAGGAGGAATGGAAAACACCATGGTCTGTGGAAGGAACAGCAGTTGCGACCATGCGATGACAGACGCGGGAATCTCGCGGTTCAGGTAGGTCACAATGTGCTCAAACAGGTCGACGAGCTGTAGAATGAGTACGAAAAAGAGAAGCGAGATCAGAAAAATCGGCAGGAAGCTGCGCAGTGTCAGCCTGTCAAGTATTACGTTCATGCACGCCGTCCCTTCAGGAACAGCAGGCCACCCGAAAGCAGCAGCAGAATATTCGGTGTCCACATGGTAAGAGAGGCCGGAATCTGAGGTTGTTGCAGCCCTATCGTCTGCCCGGCAAAGATTGCCCCCCAGTACAGAAATGACACGAACAGACCAATACCGAAACCGACGGCCCGTGCACTCCGTCTGCTACGAATACCAACAGGGAACGCGAAGATCATGAATGCAAGACAGGCAACAGGAATGGAGAACTTCTTGTGGAACTCGATACGGTTGACCTGCAGGGTCCGGCTGTGAATCTGTCTGTCGCGTTCCGACTGATATCGGTTCCACAGGGTCTCGAGTTCTGTCCGTGCCCGATCCGGCGTCATCGTATCTTCGGTAAGTCTCTGTTCGATTGACTGATGCCTGATGAGCAGGTCCGCTCGAGCACGATCGGTGACTGCTCGTTGCTCAGTCCGACGTCGGGCGAGGTCCTCCTCCTGAGTGCGAACCATCTCGAGGACGTCGACCGAACTCATCTCCCTCGCGGTCGGACTCTGAATCGAAAACGCGATGTCGCGAAGGAGAATGTTATAGTTCATGATCGAGGCCCGGGAATACTCGAAATCTTCCGCGTTGCCGCCGACAGGATCATGCACAAAGACCTCAGAGAGCTGCAACGAAATGACACCGCTTTGAGCGCTGTCCTCCTGCAGGGTCGCCTCGCCGGCAGATATGACCCGTTCGCGCCCACGACGGCCGGTCTCGATAATCAGCAGATGTTCAATCGTCCCACTGCTGACATCGCCCGACACAAGAAGCAGATCCTGGAATTCACGAACCGCGTAGGGCTCGAATTCGAGATCCGGGTTGGAGAGCACGAGTTCACGGTAGCGTCGAACAAGATTGAGGTTCCCGACCGGCAGGAAGTAGTCGTTCACGATAAACGAAACTACCGTCAACAGTATTCCGATTATGAGTACCGGTCTGAATATCCGGCCGAGACTGACACCCGATGCTCGGAACGCGACAATCTCGTTATCGTTGGCGAACCGGCCCATAGCCATGAGACATCCAAGAAGGCTGCCGAATGGTACTGCCAGTGCAACGATACTCGGAAGCGAATAGACGAGCAGCATCAATACGTCGCCAACGGGAACCTGTTTCTCAAGGATATCCTCTGCCAGCAGAAGCAGTTGATTCACGAAGAAGATAAAAAAGAAAAAAAGGAACGCTACGAAGATCGAGAAGAGAAGTTCTCGCGCAACGTAGCGTTCTATACGGTGGTTACCCCACATTGGAATTACTCTCCAGGGAGAATCTCATTGCTCCGAGCATGAGTAATCTGTTCAGGATATATCCTTACTGCTTCGGGCTCTGTTCCGGCTCGTCGTAGATGAGACGGAGATTTGTCCGGCCCATCTTGTCGATTTCGATGATTTTCACGGGAACTTCCTGACCGAGTTCCAGGATATCGTTTACCGACTCGACCCTTTGTGATGCCATTTTCGATATATGGCAGAGTCCTTCCTTACCAGGCAGGAACTCGATAAAGGCTCCGAAGTCCACGATACGCCGGACGACCCCGTCGTAGGTTCTTCCAACCTCCGGTTCTTCGAGCAATGACATGAAGGCGGCTTTCGCAGCCTCGGCTCCGGCCTTGTCGTTGCAGTAGATCGTTACCGTTCCATCGTTTTCGATATTCGTCTGCACATCGTGCTTCTCGGAGATACTCTTGATCGTTTTACCACCAGGTCCGATCATGAGACCGATCTTGTCCTGGTCGACCTTGAAACTCATGATGCGCGGCGCGTACTCGCTGAGCTGTACCCGCGGTTTCGCGAGGGCGTCGTTCATGATTCCGAGGATATGCATTCGGCCTTTTCGTGCCTGTTCGAGAGCGGTTCGCATGACGCTCGGATCAACGTTTGACAGCTTGATGTCCATCTGAAACGCGGTAATACCCTTCTCCGTTCCGGCAACCTTGAAGTCCATGTCACCGAGAGCGTCTTCTTCGCCCAGGATGTCACTGAGCACAACGGTATTTTCGCCTTCCTGTACAAGTCCCATCGCAATACCTGCGACAGGTGCGCTTATCGGTACACCGGCGTCCATGAGGCTCAGTGAGCCACCGCAGACCGTAGCCATAGAGCTCGAACCGTTGGATTCGAGAACTTCGCTTACAATCCGTGTTGTATACGGGAACGATTCCTTCGAAGGAAGGATGCGTTCGATAGCACGAAGTGCAAGGTGTCCGTGACCGATCTCGCGCCGACCGGTACCGAGCCGACCGGTTTCTCCTACGCTGAAAGGAGGGAAATTGTAGTGCAGCATGAAGTTTTCGCGCCGGTCGCCTTCGATATCGTCAAGAATCTGCTCGTCGCGAGCGGTGCCAAGTGTTGTAATTGCGAGGGCCTGCGTCTCTCCGCGGGTAAAGAGCGCGCTTCCGTGGGTTCGTGGAAGAATGCCGACTTCGCAGGTGATCTGTCGAATGTCTTCGGGGCCACGACCATCGGTACGGACCTTCCGTTCGAGTATACTCGTGCGAAGGATGTCCTTCTCCATTGCGTCCATGATCGAGTAAAAGCCTTTTTCGCCGTGCTCCTCAATCGTTGATGCAAAGTGCTCCGCGGCTTCCTTGACGACGGTCGCGATGGCGCTGTGTCGTTCGAACTTGCCTTTCACAAACGCAGCTTCTTCCATACGAGGACGTACATGCGCCCGAATTTCTTCCGCATTCGGAATTTCGGGTTTCGGCGGAGGTACCGGAAGCTTCTCTTTTCCGGCTTGTGAACGCAACTCGTCGATGAGCGTGCAGATCTGCTGTATTGGCTCCCGAGCAGCGTCGATGGCGCCTGCTAGTACTTCTTCTGATATCTCAGCCGCTCCGCCTTCAACCATTGTGATACCTTCGCGTGTACCAGCCACAATGATATCCAGGTCGCCTCGTTCGATCTGCTCGTACGTCGGATTAATGATGTACTCACCGTCGATCATTGAAACCCGTACCGCTCCGGTCGGACCGTTAAACGGAATATCGGAAATAGTGACGGCAGCCGAAGCAGCAACCATACCGAGAATATCCGGCGGGTTGATTGAATCTGCGCTGACCGTTGTCGGAACTATCTGTATGTCGCGTCGGAAATTCTTGTCAAAAAGGGGTCGCATCGGTCGGTCAATGAGCCGGCAGACAAGTACTTCCTTGTCTTTCGGTCGACCTTCGCGCTTGAGGAAGCCGCCGGGGATCTTGCCTGCTGCATAATACTTCTCGTTGTAGTCGACCGATAGCGGTAGAAAATCAACGTCAAGTTCCTTGCTCGAGCAGCACACGGTTCCGAGGACGGCGCTCCCGCCATAGGTGGCAAAAACTGATCCGTTTGCCTGTTTGGCCATTCGGCCCGTTTCAAGAGTCAGTTCCGTCGTACCAATAGTTACGCTTACTTTAGTCATGTTTGTTCTCTATCCTCGTTCGTTTTTCTCACGATCGGTGTCGATGCGACCACACGTCATGAGGAAAAAAAAAGCGACCGATCGATCTCGATGTTCGACCGGCCGCCATCAGACGGTATTCTTGAGTCTACTTTCTCAGACCCAGTGTCGCGATAAGCTGACGATACCGATCAAGATTATTCTCACTCAGGTATCGAAGTAATCGTCTTCGTCGACCAACAAGCTTGAGGAGTCCCCTCCGGGAATTATGATCCTGCTTGTGTGCCTTGAAATGCTCAGTGAGCTGGTCAATGCGTTTCGTGAGCAGAGCGATCTGTACCTCGGTATTTCCGGTGTCAGTTGCGCTCGCGCCGAACTGTTCAACAATCTTTTGTTTCTCGTCTTTCAACAATGGCATGTAGTCGGTGTCCTCCCTGATATGCCGGCAAAACCTGAAAATGTGTCACCAGACGTTACGCACACGTACTCACAACTGTTCTCAGAGACACAGCGAACGCTTCTGCATATCGCTTTTTCGTTGAAAACAGCGTCTATGCGAAAGCGTTCCGAGTAAGCCGTGTACCACGCAGATGACTCGTAATTATGATTACGCGAAACCTGTCTGTCAACCGGCTATCATTGTGGCATCACAAATCGATATCGGAACCCCTCTTCGGTTCTTTTTACCATAGCGCAGAGCTGACGGCGGTCATCGAAAACGGCAAGTTGCGTGCAACCGTCGGCCGCACTCGCGTCGACGAGCATAGCAGTGTGAAAGGGCTTTCCGTGAAAAATCTCGGAAACCGCATCCGGGAGCGCCTCGCAGCAGGCAACGTGTTTCATTCGTCCGAGTACCTCATACGCGCAAAGCAGTGAATCTCTGACCGTAGCGGCCTCGGCATCAGCGTCGACGCTGTCTTCTACGTGGAACGGACCTACCTCTGTTCGGTGGAGTTCCTGGAGGTATGCCCGGCTGTCTGTTGCAATGCCGATGTCACGTGCGAGTGATCGGATGTAGGTGCCCGATCCACAGGCTACGCGTATCGTCAGATCCGGAGGCTCCCAGCTGAGTATATCCAGGGCGTGAACGCACACCTCCCGTTCGGACATCTGAACATCAATGCCGGACCGTGCAAGATCGTAGGCCCTGCGTCCGTTTACGTGGACGGCGCTGAAGCGTGGCGGTACCTGTCGTAACGTTCCGGTGAACTGTGGCAGGACGGACTTTATGTGTGACAGTTCGGGGATAGTGCTGCTGGTATGTACGACTGCTCCGGTGGGGTCGAGGGTATCTGTCTCGGCACCAAAGCGAAGGACTGCCTCGTACACCTTGTCGAGCCCTGTCAGCTCGGGCGCGAGACGCGTGAGGGGGCCGACGAGCGCCACGAGCAGACCTGTCGCAAAGGGATCGAGTGTACCGGTATGCCCGATCTTGTGTCCGTGAAAGACGCGTTTCACCGGCGAAAGCGCCCGGAACGACGAGACACCGGGGTTCTTATTGATGAGGAGAGCACCCGCAAAAGGCCGACTCATTCGCTTCCTGTCAGCAGCTACAGACCGTGACGGTCCATGTCCTGCAGAAGTTCCTGCGAATCACGGACACGGGTATCCGCAACAAAGTTGAGTTTTGGCGTCGATTTCCACTGTATCTGCCTGCCGATTCCGGCCTGCAGGAAGCCCGCCGCAGCGTTCAGACCGTCAACAGACGATTGAAGCTCGGGTTCGGAAACGTACCCACCGACGTGTACGGTGGCGCTGCGGAGATCCTTCGACAGGTTCACTTCATGAATGGTTACGAGTTTGTTAACCCGTGGATCGCGAACGCGTTCCTGGAGAATCATATCGCTGATGATTCTCTGCAGGACGCGTTCGGCCCTGTCTGTTCGTTCCATTGGTACCCGTTACTTCTTGTTCTTCGCTGTCTTCACCGGGGCCGACAGCTTGCGACTGATTTCTTTGATAACGAAGACTTCGATTTCATCACCCGGCTTCAGGTCGTTGAGATTCGCGATTCCGAGACCACACTCATAACCTGCTTTTACCTCTCTCACGTCTTCCTTGAATCGCTTCAGTGAGTTGATTTTGCCCGTGAAGATTTCGACTCCTTCGCGGATAACGTGGGCCTGAGCGTTTCGGGTTACCGTTCCTGTCTGCACGAGACAGCCGGCTACGATGCCGATCTTCGGTACCTTGAAGATTTCCCGGACCTCTACAGTCGCGACCGTTTCTTCTCGAAGCTCAGGTGCGAGCATGCCTTCCATCGCGGTGCGAATATCGTCTATCGCGTCATAGATAATGCTGTACTTGCGAATTTCTACCTTCTCGCGTTCCGCAACTTCAGCCGCTCGAGGCGTGGGGCGTACATGAAATCCGACGACGATGGCATTCGATGCACTGGCAAGCATGACGTCGTTCTCGTTGATGGCACCGGCTGCCGCACGTATAGCGGTAAGCTTGATCTCAGCGGTACTGAGACCTTCGAGCGAGCTTTTCAGTGCTTCGACCGAACCGTGTACGTCACCCTTTACGACAACTTTCAGTTCCTGAAGGTTCCCTTCCTGTATGGTGTCATAAAGGTTGTCCAGTGTGACTTTCTTTACGTTCCGGGCATCCTCAAGTTTTCGCAGCTCCTGACGCTTGTCTCCAACCTGTCGAGCCATTTTTTCGCTTTCGGTGACCTGGAACGGTTCGCCGGCTTCCGGTATTCCGGTCAGACCGAGTATTTCGACCGGCATGCTCGGCGTGGCAACTTCAATGCGCTGTCCAAGATCGTTAAACATGGCCCGGACGCGTCCTGGATAAACGCCGGCGACAAAACTGTCACCAACCCGCAGCGTTCCGCGTTCGATGAGAACGCTGGATACCGTACCGCGGCCGGCGTCGATGCGCGTTTCAATGACCTTGCCCTCTGCACGGCAGTCATAGTTGGCCTTCAGTTCGAGCAGTTCGGACTGCAAGGCGACCGTTTCGAGCAGATCCTGCACACCGGTTCCCTTGAGCGCTGAAATCGGGACAAAGAGTGTCGACCCACCCCAGTCTTCCGGGGTCAGATCGAGCTCGCTGAGCTGTTGTTTGACCCGGTCGATGTTCAGGTCGGGCAGGTCGATCTTGTTCAACGCGACTATGATGGGGACCTTTGCTTCTTTCGCGTGGTCGATCGCTTCCTTTGTCTGAGGCATTACTCCGTCGTTTGCTGCGACAACGAGAATGACAATGTCGGTAATGTTTGCGCCACGGGCACGCATGAGTGTGAAGGCCTCGTGACCCGGTGTATCGAGGAAGGTCAGTTTCCCATGATCGGTATCTACCTGATACGCCCCGATGTGCTGCGTAATGCCGCCGAACTCACCGGCGACAACGTTGGTCTTGCGTATTCCGTCGAGCAGTTTCGTCTTACCATGGTCGACGTGCCCCATGACGGTGACGATTGCAGGTCGGGGACGGAGCTCGTCTTCCGAGTCAACCGGCGTTTCGATGAGCGTCTCGTCATACAGATTGACGACCTTAACCGAACAGCCGTACTCCGATGCGACGATTTCGGCCGTCTCGGCATCGATCTGCTGATTAATAGTCACCATCATGCCCATTCCCATAAGCTTTCCGATAATGTCGGAGGCCTTGAGATTCATCTTGCGGGCGAGTTCGGACACGGTCACGACTTCCATGATGTCGATCTGCTTTGGTACCGGGTTCGTACGTTGTTGCGAGCGCTTCTTGTTGTAGTACAGCTGCTTTTCGGGCTGTTGTTCCCGCCGCTGATATCCTGCGTCTTTCTTCTTTGACTTGACGAACTTGCGGCCGCCCTGCTTGCCCGCGGTAGCGGGTGGGCCTCCCGGTGGTGGTGGTCCTCCGGACCCGCCTCGTGGCGGTCCTCCGGGTCGTGGTCCGCTGAATCCGCCCGGACGTGGACTTCGGTGCTCGGGAGAAACCGGTCGGCTGTCTGCCTTCTCGGCTCTCGCTTCGAGTTCGGAGCTGGACACGTGCTTTCCTGTTCCACCGGATCTACGAAACGGCGCAGGTGAAGGCCTCGTGGGCTGTCGTCGGAATGTCTGGCGACGCACGGTCTGCTTCGTAGTCGCGGGGCCTTTCTCTTCCGGTGTGCCCGGGTCGGGTTCAGCAGTCGGCTGGGGTTCGTCGCCGCCTACAGACGCGGACGCCTCGTCCGGCTTCTGCGGTGCTTCCCCTGTTTCAATCGGAGTCTGCTTTTCCGCCTCGGGCTCGGTCGCGGAAGGTGTGCCTGTTTCCGGAGGCGAAACGGTTTCTGCCTGTGTGGCGGACTGCGGTTCAGCAGGGGCCGGATCAGAAGTCGTTTCCGCAACAGGAACGTCTTTCGGTACGTCTAGTTCACGTTCGGTCGGTGCTGGAGGCCCTTTCCTGGATGCAGTATCCTCGGGTCGGGGTGCTGAAGTGGATTCACCGCCTGCTGAGCTCTTCGCCTTTCGTTTAACGACAATGCGCGGTTTCTTTTTCTTGGGCTCTTGGTGCGGTCCATCCGGAGCATCAGTCTTCCGATGCTTGATGAGAGTAGCTTTAGGTTTCGTGTTCTGTTCCTGGTCTTCTGCCATACGCTTTGTCTGTTGGACTTCAGCCTCCGTGTCTTCTATCTTAACGGATTGCCCGGTCTTTGTGAAACCGGGTCAAGCCGTGATTCAGCTCTGATCGAAGTTAAAAATCGTCATCTTCATCCTCTTCGATAATCTCAACACTTTCGCGGACAATTTCCTGAATCAGCTCGACTTCTTCATCGCTGAGACCTTCGATCGCCTTCAGCTGTTTTCCGGTCATTTGCAGGAGCTCAACGACTTCGGTCACTCCTGCGTCGCTCAGGCGCGACACGACATTTTCGGGAACATCGGGAAGTTCACTGATGAGCGTGATTTCTTCCTCTTCTTCCTCGTCGTCATCCTCGTCGGCAGCGTCCTGCCCGGCATCGATGGAGGAAACTCCGTCTGCCTCGTCCGACCCGGTCGTATCGTCGCCTGCTCCGATTGCGTTCGGAACCTCGATCGGGACGTCCTCTTCCACTTCATCTTCAATAATTTCGACACTCTCGGCGATGATGCGGTTCAGCATTGAAACATCCTCACTCGAAAGCTCGTCGATGCTTCGGAGGTCTTCGTCGCTCATTCCCACGAGTGTCTCGATCAGTTCTATGCCGCGGCGTTCAAGAATATCCACGATGCGCGGCGGTATCTCCGGCAACTCAGCGAGACGTGTAATTTCTTCGTCTTCCACATCCCCAAAAAGTGCACTGACCGCGCGCTTGGTATCCGCTGCGATATCCATTTCGCCAAACTGATCTTCGGTCTTTACATCGATGTTCCAGTCAGCAAGACGATTGGCAAGGCGGACATTCAGGCCCTGTTTTCCGATTGCGAGGCTCAACTGTGTTTCCGGAACGATGGCGAGAGCCTGCCGCTTGGTTTCGTCGAGGATAACAACGCTGCTCACCTCGGCCGGTGACAGAGCGTTCTTGATGAAACTGCGTGTATCGACATCGTATTTGAGAATGTCGATCTTCTCTCCCTCAAGCTCGCGGACAATGGACTGTATGCGCACACCTTTCATGCCGACACACGCACCGACCGGATCAACGTCTTCCCTGTTCGAGTACACGGCGATCTTGGTTCTATACCCGGGCTCACGCACGATCTTGAAAATTTCCACCGTCTTGTCGTAGACCTCGGGGACCTCGAGTTCGAAGATGCGCCGAACAAAGTCCGTGTGGGTTCTCGAGAGGATGATCTGCAGCCCCGTCGGTGTCTTCGACACCTCGTAGATAAGGGCCTTGATACGATCGTTGGGGCGGTACACTTCCCGCGGACTCTGATAGCGCTTCGGCATCATGCCTTCGGTCTTTCCGAGGTCGACAAAGATGTTGCCGTTGCGTTCACGCTGGTAGTATCCGATGATCATCTCACCGACTTTGTCCTTGTACTCGCTGTAGAGGGTGTCTTTCTGGATTTCACGGAGCGTCTGCCGGGCTTTCTGTTTGGCGCTCTGCACGGCTACACGGTCGAACTGACTCGGGTCGACTTCGATAAGGAGTTCGTCCCCGATTTCACATTCATCGTTCAGTTCGAGAGCTTCGCTGAGAGCGATTTCGGTTGCCGGATCCATGACCTCGTCTACGATTTCTTTCTGGGCGTAGAGCGTCACGTCCTGCCCGTCTTCGCTGAATCTGACCACTGCATTATCGTCATGACCAAAGGTGCGTTTGTACGCGGCGAGAAGAAACTCCTCGATGGTAGTCATGATCAGTTCTTCGCTGATTCCTTTATCACTTACCAGCTGGCGAATTGCCTCGGCTAATTGAGCAGACATGATGTATTTCCTCTGTTCCCTTTATACCGTATCGTCGAGTCGTGACACAGTAATTTCGTTAAAACTCATGCGAGAGTTTGATCCGTTCTGTTCCAGTTCAACCTCGGTCCCGTCGCACGAGACAAGCCTCGCCGAGAACCAGTCTCCGTCCCGGGGCAGTACTTTTATCATGCTTCCTATGAATGGCTTGTACTCTTCCGGGTTTCGCAGCTTGCGGCCTATGCCCGGAGAAGAAACCTCCATGTTAATGTCTCGGCGTCCCGTCAGCACCGAGATGCGCGGATGTATCGTTCGGTGCACGGTGGTGCAGTCTTCAAGACTGACCCCTCCGGGCCTGTGCACGACGACCGATACCTGAAGTCGCCTGCTGACGACCTGCTGATGCAAAGATACCAGACTCATCCCCATTCCGGCGATAATCTCTTCGATGTCCTGCACAAGATCTGCGTGGTCTGCTGCCATAGAATAACTCTCCGGACAAAAAAAAGAGTCGATATATGATCGACTCCCTGCCCGTTCCCGGTCGTAGTTGTCTTGCGTGAGAGTGTACCAACGTGTGGAAAGATCTGTCAATCACGGCAGTCCGGCGCCGGCGGACCATCAATCCATTGCAACGGTACGGGCGTAT
>RECN01000037.1 GCA_007694005.1 Spirochaetaceae bacterium | reverse complement strand
GCATCTCGCTCGTTCTTATCGTGACCCTCACGACCTTTTTCGGGCTGCAGCTCGTGGGGGCCCTGTCGGAAAACGCCCTGCGGCAGTCAACACAGCGGATCGAGCGAATCGAAAGTCACTTTACCGGGTTCATACGCGACGAGATCGAGGAGCTACAGAACTACCACGAAGTCTTTGCCGGCTCCGATCTTGAACTGCTGGTGAATCTCATTCAGACAAACCCGCGCTATATCGGTTCGTACATACTCGATTCCGAAGGTATCGTACGATACTCGAGTAACCCCGTGCAGGTCGGTTACCGATACACCGGCCGAGCGGCCTTTCGTCTGGCGACGGATCACGACGAACCGCTTTTTTCGCCGCGCTTCGACGCTCTGAGCAGTGAACTCATCATCGATCTGATTATTCCTGTGGACCGCTCGTCCGGTGATCCGCGCTACATCGCGATTCACGAACTCGATCCGCGATGGTTTGAACAGAACACGATTCCGCAACTTGCCCCCGACGACGGCGAACTGCTGCTGTTCGACGAAGCCGGTGCCGTATACCTCAAAATGAGCTCGGCGGACACAGACGGTATATGGCCGGTCAACCGCCCGGTCTCCCTGTTTGATTACGACTTTACGCTGGAGCGACTGGAATCTGCCGGAACCACGTTCGAGAACTATGAGTTCGGCCGCTCACTCGTCGTGTACCGACGGATGTCGGATCAACGCCTTGGATTCATTGCCAATCGCATCTCGCTTTTGCGCATCGACAATGAAATCAGCGAAGTCGTACAGCTCGCCGTTCTTGCTGCCCTCGCGGCACTAGTCCTTTCGGGCATCCTCGGAATGCTAATGGCACAGCGTGTCGTCAAACCGGTAACCGATCTCTCCGATCACGTGCGACGCGCACTCGGGGGCTTTCAGGAAGCGATTCCACCGTCACGCCACGAGGAACTCGAACCACTCGTGGACGCGTTTAATAAGGCCTGGTCACAGAACCTGGCGTTTCAACGGAGCCTTGTAGAAGAGAAACGTAAGGCCGAACAGGCGAACACGGCGAAGAGTCAGTTCCTCGCGAATATGAGTCACGAGATACGCACACCACTCAATGGCATCCTCGGGATCAGCTACCTCGCACGCAGCGGTGGTGAGCGCCGGGGAATGGAGCAGGCCTGCGAGCGGATTGAACGATCTGCGCAGAATCTCCTGACCATCGTCAACGATATCCTTGACTACTCCAAACTCGAAGCCGGCGCCATGCAGACGGAAACGAGTGCATTCTTTCTTCCTGAAATCATTGAGCGGACACGCCTCGCCGTTCAGCATCTGGCAGATGAAAAGCAGCTTGATTTCAACATGAGCATTGCACCTGAAGTCCCCGCCTACCTCGCTGGTGATTCCTTTCGCCTGGGACAGATTCTCATGAATCTTGTCGGTAATGCGGTTAAGTTCACAGAATCGGGGATGGTATCGGTATCGGTATTGATCGCAGGACAGCAGACCGGTGACGCTCAGATGCACCTTCTGTTCTGCGTTCGCGATACGGGTATCGGTATTGACCCATCGCAGCAGGAGAAGCTGTTCACCGCGTTTACACAGGCCGACGGCAGCACCAGCCGGAAGTACGGGGGGACTGGTCTGGGCCTGGCGATTACCCGGCAGATCACGACCCTTCTAGGCGGTGAGATCTGGCTTGAAAGTTCCCCCGGGGAAGGCTCACAGTTTTTCGTACGCCTGCCATTCGGCATTCCGGATCCCGAAGAGATCGCAGCGCTGGAAAGCGAAACTGCCGGCGATGCCGGTGCACATGATTCGGCTACAGGGATCGATTTTACCGGGCGATCCTTCCTCGTCGTCGAAGACAACGCGATCAACCAGGAGATCGCCCGTGAGCTGCTCGTCAGGAAAGGCGCGTCGGTCGCCGTCGCGGCGAATGGAGCGGTCGCCCTGGACATGCTTGAAACTGCTGCCATACACCGTGCAGGCGGATCGTACGACACCGTGCTCATGGACGTGCAGATGCCGGTCATGGACGGGTACGAGGCGACCCGGGCAATCCGCCGCATGAAAGATCCGCGGCTCCGGGCAATCCCGGTCATCGGCATGACGGCGCACGCAATGACCGGGGACAGGGAAACCTGCCTTGAGGCGGGAATGAACGACTACATCGCGAAACCGTTCTTTCCGGAAGCGTTTTACGAGGTCGTCAGCAGGTGGATCACGCAGAGTCCCGTTTCGCGTGACACGACATCGCCGACAGAAGCGGTCGCATCGGCAGTTGATTTTCAGAAAGGTCTTTTGATGACGCTCGAGAACAGGGAACTGTACCGGCAGTTACTTCGGATGTTTGAAACCGACGCACCACCCCTGCTTGAAAAACTGACTCTGGGCTCCGAAAGCGCCAACACGGTTGCGACTGCTACGCACAGCCTGAAAGGTATGGCCGGCGGAATCGGTGCGCAGCCGCTCGCTCACGCCTGCGAAGCGCTTGAAAATGCTCTGAAAACAGGCTCGGCAGATGAGCCGGACGTAAACACCGTACGGCGGCGGACAGACGACGTCCTGCGCGAAATCAGGACGTATCTGACGGTGTCATGAGACTCGCGGGAACTCCAGTACTATTGTAGTACCGGTATCGTTTCCACCGTCAACGTTCGCAAACTGTATGCTGCCCCTCAGCTGCTCGACGAGCGCTCGAACCATGGTCAGGCCAAAACCGGACTCGCTGTCGTCGTCGGGCGAGCAGTCCATGCCGGGACCGTTGTCTGCGATTTCGATTCTGATGGATTCGTTCGGACAGGAAACGGTAACCCGTAAACTGCCCTGACCGGGTTTCCCGGCATTCGGGAACGCGTACTTCATGGCGTTGGTCACAAGCTCATTCACGATAAGACCAACCGTAGAGAGACGCTTCGCGTCGATCCTGAACATGTCACCGGACTCCCCGAGATCATCGGGCCCATCTATCTGTACGTGCACGTGATCGGCATTCGGAAAAAGTCGGACCACCTGATGCACAAGACTCTGCAGATACTCAAAGACCGACCCGCTGTCATGATGTTCGGTACGATAGAGCTGACTGTAGAGAACCTGCATGCTCTGAAATCGACTACGGGCATCGTTGATTGCACGTACCGAAAGCGGGTCGTTGAGGCTCTGCTGCTGCAGAGATAGCAGGCTTGTCATGGTGTTCATGTTGTTCTTGATACGGTGCTGGACCTCCTTCAGGAGGTTCTCTTTTTCCGCTACGAGCGCTCTGTTCTCGCGTTCGGTCATGATCCGGCGAAGGGTAACACCGATCATGCCCGCGTATATGTACAGGAAAGGACGTTGTCGTATCTGTTCGTGAGACGATACGTATAGTAAAAGCTCGCCGATGGCCTGCTGATCGTGTGTAATTGGAATCACCGTCGGAATCCCTGACTGTTCGTCGGCACTACCGACAGCAGCACGGTTCACGTGTCGTGGAACGATGTGGTCACGTACCTGCACCACAACACCCGACGCGCCGGAAATATCCTGCGCGGTGTGGGCCATGTCTGCAAGATCTATGGTGTCAGCCCCTGCTGACTGCAGCGTGACAGACGCCTCCGAGAGGAGCTGCAACGCGCGTTCGCGACGTTTTCGTGCCGTGATGTCTTCGCTGATTCCAACGAACAGCTCGCTGTTCACACGCGACGCGATAACACTCCACCACCGGCGTTCCCCGGACTTGGTCCGGAACTCGACTTCGGTCGTCGCCCGGCCAGCCGTTGCCACCTGCATAAAATGATTACGGGCGGTATCCAGGTGTTCCTCTACGATCAGGTCAGTCACGGCCATGGACCTGAGCTCCTCGGGCGTATAGCCGGTGATCCGGCACGCTTCAGGATTTACGTCCCGGTATCGACCGTTCTGGTCTGCAACGAACACGGCGAGCGGCGCGTTCTCCACGTAGGACTGAAAGAGAGCTCCCGTCTCGCGGAGCGATATTTCGGTGGACTCGAGCCGCTTACGTATACGCAGGACGAGAAGAACCAGAATACCGATAATCAACACGGCACCTGTCGCCAGAACACGCGTCAGTGTGGCCTGCGTACGCTGCAGTCTGGTCTCAGCCGCCAGTCGATCGGTGATGTCGAAAACGATCGAGTAGAGATGAGGTGCTTCGGCGATTACTACCGGGTAGCTGTACACCTCGACGTCACGCACCCCCCGATCACGGGTGGCGTGCCGAAAGTAGAAATAATTCCGTTCCTCGCTTGCAGCAAGAAGCATTTCGGCCGCGACCTCGGCTTCCGTGAGAAGATTAATTTCAGCAATACTCCGGTTCATGAGATCCGAAAAGCTGTAGAACTCATGCGCTGCCTGGTTTGCCGCGACTATGGCCCCATCAGCCGGATCGATCAGAAGCATGATCGCTCCGTGGTTCTCAAACAGTGCCGGCTCAAACCAGTCGAGATGCGATTGCGGACCTATCTCACGGGCCGTAAAGAGAAGCAGGAAGAAACATGCGAGCGATGCGAAACCGGGTTTGTGCTTCACACATACCTCTTGAGACGATATTTTTACAACGACTGCGATCTACATGATAGGTCGTCGACCTCACGATTGCATAGGCGTGTAAACGGCTACCCGGTTCTTTCCGGCCTTTTTCGCGTCGTACAGGGCGCTGTCCGCGTGCTCCAGCAGTTCTTTTTGAGCTGCAGGAGTGCTTCTGGTGGCGTCGGCCTGCACGGCGACCAGCCCGAGGCTCAGAGTTACCACGCCAGCTGCCGTCGCGTACTCGTGCGGGATCGCGAGCGATTCTACCGACGACCGAAACTGCTCCGCCACGCCGGCCGCACCGGAACGGTCCGTGTTCGGAAGAACCGCCACAAACTCCTCACCACCATAGCGTGCGACCAGATCGCCGGGACGACCCGCCGCCCTCTTGAGAGCGCGGGCAACACGGCGAAGGCAGTCGTCGCCTGCACCATGGCCGTAATGATCGTTGTAGCTCTTGAAGTCATCAATATCCATGTACACGACTGACAGCGGCAGGTTCTCCCTCGCACAGCGTCTGAGCTCACGGTCGAGCTGCTCTTCAAACTGCCTTCTGTTCGGAAGGTCCGTCAATCCGTCGACCTTCGCGAGTCTCTCGAGCAGATCGGTCTTCTGCTTCAGGCGCATGTGGGTGCGCACTCTCGCACGGACAAGCACGGGATGAAAGGGTTTTGAGACATAGTCGACGGCGCCGAGCGCGAAGCCTGCCTCCTCGTGTCCGGTTGAGTCGAGAGCGGTCACAAAAATGACCGAAATCCCGCTCGTTCGCGGGTCGTTCTTGAGACGCCGGCACACCTCGAACCCGTCTATGTCCGGGAGTTTCACATCGAGAAGAATCAGATCCGGGAGATCGCTCCCGGAGAGGATATCTAACGCTGTCTCTCCGCTTGTCGCAACCAGTACCCTGAACTCCTCGCTCATGAGGCGGGCGAGCGCCTGTATGTTCACTGGTTCATCATCAACAATAAGAAGGGACTGACGGTCCGCTGTTTCGGTCATTCCAGAGTAACTCCCATATCCCGGGCAATCGCATCAAGCACTTCCATCGCTCCTTTCAAGTCAAAGCGGGCAATGCGCTGCCGGAGTTCGGCGATGCGTCCGGCATCGCCGGAATTAGAAAGATACGACATCGCACCGGCTATCGTCTCCTCGTCAACAAACTCGTTATGGACGAGTTTCTCCCGCAGTGCCCGAACGGTCAGTACTGCGTCGGCCTCAACATCGTCCGGGGGCAGCACAGGAACAGTTTCCGCCGACTCGAGAACACTGTTTCGCAGATGGCTCTCTGCCTCATCGATGGCATCCGCGAGTTCATCGCACAGCAAAGCATCTATGCTTACCCCGTCGGCGATCAACCCGCCGATGCGCGTTGCGAGATCGTGGAGGCGCACAGCCGCAACCGCGCCGGCGGTACCCTTGAGACTGTGGGCAAGCGCACGGGCACGGGTCAGATCACCGGTCCGCAGCAGGTCAGGAAGGTCAGCATACTGCTCCTGTATGGCATTCCAAAACCGTATGAGCTGCTGTGCGTAAAACGCTTCGTCGCCCTCGCAGCGACGGAGACCGACTTGAATGTCAAAGCCAGGCATCTCAGACGGAAGCACGTTCGGGCCAGGCCTCCGGTCGCGTTGATCGGGTGTCCGGTCCGGGTGTGGATTCGGCGTCCCGGCCGATGTCCGGGCAGCAGATCCGGACATCTCAATGAGCCACCCGTGCAGCGTGCGGTACAGAACGTCGCGCTCAAGCGGTTTCGCGAGGTGACCGTTCATGCCTTCTCGAAGAACCGCCGCAACGTCCTCCCGGGTTGCCGCGGCGGTGAGTGCGATGACAGGACCTTCGAACCCATCCTCGCGAATTCTTACCGTGGCACCGTAGCCGTCGAGCACCGGCATCTGCAGATCCATGAGCACCAGATCAATGCGGTTGTCAGAAACCCTGTCGATGGCCTCGCGACCGTTTGAAGCGAGAATCACGTGTGCCCCGGTCGGTTCGAGGAAACGATGTATAATTTCCCGATTGATCTCGTGGTCCTCGACAACGAGTATCGTCCGACCGGTGAGCTCCGGTACCCGTGCCGCTGGTGTGGCCGGCTCGGGTTCGCCGTCCCTCTTAAGTGCCCGATTGACCGCGCGCTTCAGAGATGCCGGAGTCACCGGCTTGGCAAGAAAGGTTTCGTTTTGAGCAGAAAGGACTTCGTCGCTCGTCGCCTGAAGATGCGTCTGATCGGGGCCACCGAGAATCAGTACAGGCACATCCGCGTTCACTGCACGCAGTTCACGATACGTCTCGGAACCACTCAGTCCCTGTGGCATATGCCAGTCGAGAATCACAAAATCGAAACCGGAACCCTGCTCGTCGGCGGCGCGAAAGACTCTCAGGGCATCGCTCCCGCTCTCAGCCTCCACAATGTGCACACCACAGGCACCGAGCATGTCCCGCAGAATGATTCGAGCCGTCTCATTATCGTCCACGACAAGAACACGATTCCCGCCAAAATCAGGACAGAGATCCGGGATACTCAGCCCCGGCCTCAGGCCCATGGGAATCCGCAGAGAAAAGGTACTGCCCTTCCCGGACTGTGAGCGGACCTCGATGTGCCCACCCATGAGTTCAACGAGCGATCTCGTAATGACGAGCCCGAGTCCGGTCCCGCCGAACCTCCGGGTTGTCGACATGTCACCCTGTTCGAAGGCCCCAAACAGACGCTGCCGCTGTTCTTCCGTCATTCCTATGCCGGTATCGGCTACCGAGATACAGAGCGTGAGGTCGGTTTCGGTGACCTGCCCGGTCGACATGCTCAGAGTCACGCTTCCTGTTTCGGTAAACTTCAGAGCGTTACTCAGGAGGTTGATGAGTATCTGCTTGATACGCAATGAGTCTCCCTCGAAGCTCGCGGGCACGTCGGAGTGTACGTGGAAGAGAAGTTCCAGCCCTTTGTCCATGGCTGTCTGACTGAACAGCACGCGCAGCTGTTCAAGCAGGTCGGAAACGAGGAAGGTCGATACTTCCAGATCCAGCTTCCCGGCTTCGATTTTCGAGTAGTCGAGAATATCACTGATGATTCCCAGGAGGTGTCGGGACGAAACCTCGATTGTATCCAGATAGTCACGCTGCTGTGCCGTCAGCGCTGTGTCAAGAAGAACCGTTGTCAGACCTGTCACGACGTTTAAGGGCGTGCGGATTTCGTGACTCATGTTGGCGATAAACTGGCCCTTTGCCCTGCTCGCCTCGTGCGCAGCCTCTATTGCGTTTCGGGTCTCGGTGATATCGAGCGCAGCGCCGGCGGAGCGAATGATATGACCGTGTTCGTCCAGCACGGGGTTGCTGCTCGCGCGCACCCATCGCACCTCACCATCCGGACGCACAATGCGGTACTCCTCGTTGAAATGGACGGCGTCACCGAACTCCCGCTGCAGTGCCTCCAAGACACGTCCTCGATCGTCAATGTGTATCGCTTCGACAAAACTGAACGGATTCTCGTAGAGCGACTCCCGGGAACGACCCCATATCGTCTCGTAGGCCGGATTGATGTAGAGCATCTGTTCCGGCGTGCGAATCCAGAATACGACGGGGATAGTATCGGCGATCTGATGAAATCGGGTTTCGCTTTCGATGACGGCGCTCTGCGCCTGCTTCAGCTCCGACATATCCTGTATGAACGACCATATCACGTCCCGTCCGGAGGCCGGATCTTTCGTCTTGATGCCATGCAGAAGCACCGGATACCGTGACCCATCCTTGCGTATGTACTCTTTCTCAAAGGGTCCGTAATACCCCTTGCGATCCATTAACTCGATCTGCTTCCGTTCAGCCTCTATGTACGTTCTCGGGGTCACATCCCAGTAACTCAGTTTCCGGAATTCCTCGGGTGTGTACCCCGCCGGTTCGTTGAGTGCCGCGTTAAACTCGAGAAAATCGCCAGTTTCAAAATCGTTCATGGCGATGCCCACCGGAGCAAGGTCGAAGAGTCCACGAAAACGGGACTCTTCGAGCGTGCGAGCGCGGCGGTCGTGGACACGCGCGGTGATGTCTTCACAGGTTCCGAGGACTCCGGACACGCGTCCCTCGTCGTCTCTCCTGCACTGTCCGACACAGCGCACGACCTGCACGTCGGCCCCGGAACCGGCGCGGAGGTCAAACTCTACGTCGAGTGATAGCCCCTTCGTTCGGGCCTCAGTCAGCGCTTGCTGAAAGACACTGCTCGATTCATCGGGCAGTGCCGAAAGCCAGTCGTTCAGGCTCGTAAAAAAGCGTCCTTCCGGAAGTCCGAAGAGGGCGCACATGCGATCGTCCCCCGAAAGAAGCCCCCGACTGTAGTCGACCTGCCAGATTCCGAGCTGGGCGGCGCCCGTGGCAATCGAAAGTCGACGGGCGGTTTCGCGTGCATCGGCACCCGCCCGGCGGAGCGTGCTCATCCAACTCGATACGGCCGCGACGAGAAAAACGGTACCGATGACCTTGGCGAGATCAGATATCAGTCCTACGAAGCCGTGTTGTCCCAGGGCGTACAGGGTCCCGAACAGCTCTGTCACGGCGTGCGCGAAGAGAAGTCCAAAGCCAATGTTCGTCAGAAACAGCGCCCTGCTGCCGAGGCGCGGTAAGACGCGCGGATATGCTGCGACGACAATCAGCGGAATCACCATGAGAACGGCAAACGCACCCTCGACGGGTACGCGAGCGCTCCACACCGGGTGCAAAGCGGCAGCCCCGGCGTAACGATAAGGGATGACCACACCGAAAAGCACACCGAGACCGAGAAGAAACAATGACGCTACACGGTGGCGAAGCAGGTTCGGGCGCTGAATGAACATACGAGAAGCATAGTCACCAAACGGTACTTTTTCCAGCTCGGCACCACAGGCTCGTTGACCACCCGCCGGTCCCGGCATACCATCGGCAGTTGTGAGTACGTTTACCTATCCCCACGCGGCACGTGGGACACAGACAGACAGATACCATGGTCGTGACGTTTCGGACCCTTATCGTGCGCTTGAAGATGCCGACTCCCTGACAACACAGGCGTGGATTGCCCGCCAGAATGAGTTGACCGGTTCCATCATCGGGGCATGGACCCACCGTCACGAGATCCACGAACGCCTCGAGCGACTGTGGAACTTCGCCCGGGCGGGGCTCCCTGTGTACCGCGACGGCGCGTATATCCGCAGCCGCAACTCCGGCCTGCAGAATCAGGACGTGATCTATCACGCTGATCGTGCCAATGAGCTCGGCCGGATACTGCTCGACCCGAACACCCTTTCGGAGGACGGTACCGTTTCGCTTTCGGGTTTTGTGCCGAGCCCCGATGGACAGCTGCTCGCCTACGGCATTCACGACGCGGGTTCGGACTGGATAGACTTTCGTGTCCGCAGCATCGAAGATGCAACGGATCTGCCGGAAACGCTTCGCTGGAGTAAATTCTGTCAGCCGGTCTGGCTCCCCGACAGTTCGGGTTTCGTGTATCTCCGCTACCGTGAACCAGAGAACGCGCGCACCGACAGCAATACAGCCCCCGAGCTCGCGCTGCACAGAATAGGCACACAACAGGCCGACGACGAGACTCTGTTCAATATGCCTGACCACCCCGACCGGCTGTTCTCGGCAGCAGTGAGCGACGACGAAACCACGCTTGTCATTACCGTCATGGAAGGCAGCGCCGACCGACACCAGGTTTATCTCCGCTCGCTCGATACAGGAAAAATTACCGCTCTCGTAAACAGATTCGAGGCGGAGTTCGAGTTCCTCGGGAACGACTCCGGGTATTACTACTTTCTGACCACCTTTAAGGCCGAACGCGGGCGCATCGTTTGCATAGATACATCGAAGCCCGATCTGCGCGACGGTATTCCGGCCATGACAGAGATAATCGCCGAGGCGTCCGACACGCTGCTTGAGGCGAGGCTGTTTGGCGACGACATCGTAATGGTCTATCTCCACCACGCGCAGAGCAGGCTTGTGAAGCGTCCGCTTCTCGAAAGCGGAGAACCCGAAGAGATAGCCCTTCCGGGAATCGGGACGATCAGCGGCATTCTGGGTGAACGTGGCGATCCGGAGTTTTTCTATCAGTACACGTCTTTCCTGCAACCCGCGGTTAACTTCCGCTACCGGATATCGGACGGTTCGACAGCGATCCTGGACGCCGCTGAAGTCGCGTTTGACGCGAATGCGTTCACGACTACGCAGATATTCGCTCAAGGCACCGACGGCACCGAAGTTCCGCTCTTTGTCGTTCACAGAAAGGACCTGGAACCGGACGGCAGCCATCCCACACTCCTCTACGGCTACGGTGGATTCAACGTCGCTATGCGACCGTTTTTCACCGTCAGCCGAGCGGCCTGGCTTGAGCAGGGAGGCGTCCTTGCCGTTGCGTGTCTGCGCGGCGGTGGTGAGTATGGATCGGAATGGCACGCGGCTGGAACGAAGCTGCGCAAGCAGAACGTCTTCGACGACTTTGTGGCCTGTGCCGAGCGCCTGATTGCCGACGGCTACACCTCGCGCGCGCACCTTGCAATACAGGGTGGTTCGAACGGAGGACTTCTCGTCGGTGCGTGTATTACCCAGCGACCCGATCTCTTCGCTGCCGCCCACGCGGCGGTTGGTGTACTCGACATGCTGCGCTATCACACCTTCACGATAGGCTGGGCATGGACCGGCGACTTCGGCTCATCGGAAAACCCCGAAGAGTTCGAGGCACTGTACGCCTACTCGCCGCTTCACAATGTCGTCGAAGGAGAATGCTACCCGGCGACCCTCCTGACGACCGGCGACCACGACGACCGGGTCGTTCCGGGGCACACCTTCAAGTTCGCTGCAGCTCTGCAGTACGCGCAGGGCTGCACGAACCCCATCCTGCTCCGGGTAGAAACACGGACAGGACACGGAGCCGGAAAGCCAACATCCATACTGATCGAAGAGCACGCCGATATCCTGTCGTTTCTCTGGGAGCATACATGAACACACCATGGACCGATGTCCTGACCCTCGGCCTTCGCGGTCGGGGCTGGCCGACTGAAGCGCGTGACCGCCCATTTGACCGCCTGCCGGCGGCAGATACGGCGCTCCTTGAACCTGATCTTGCCCGACTGACGCGACAGGCCGCGGGGCTGTACGTCGACTTCGTGACAGCTGCCGATACAATTACCGCACGCTGGCGCATAGACGATGCATTTGCCGGTTCCGATAGTCCCTACACGACACCGCTTGCCTTCGCAGGCCTCGAACTCTATGGAATGACCGCAGACGGATCCTGGCGCTGGGCTGGTTGCCTTGGTCCGAACGGTCCCGCCGGTGGCGAAGGTGCTCTCAGCAGGGCCCGGCTTGACGGGGTCGAGCGTCGCTACCGGCTGTATCTGCCCCTGCGAAGTCGCGTCCTGTCCTGCGAGATCAGCGCTTCCCGGGACGGCGATTCTGCAGCGATTCACGCGGTACAGGCAGGCCCCCCGTCGCCCCACGAAACACGAGAGCGCCCGGTCTGCTATTACGGCACATCGATTGTCCACGGCGTCGGGGTCGACCGTCCCGGAATGGCGCATGCCTCACAACTCGACCGGGCATTACACCGGGAAGTCATAAATCTCGGGGTCGCTGGCAGAGCCCGATGCGAAACCGAAATTGCCGACGCCCTGGGTCGTCTCGATCCGGCGCTCTTCGTGTTCGACGTCCTCCCGAACAACAGCGCCGACGAGGTCAGATCGCGTGTACCTGCATTCGTGAAACGCATCCGGAATCATCACCCTGAAACACCAATTCTGCTGCTCGGCGACAGGGAGTTCGGTGACTTCGTGTTCTGTCCTGAACGAAGCAGCACAAAGATCGCCAAAGATGCCGCTCTCGTGGAGGTCAGCGAGGCCCTGCGACGCGATAATTGCTCACACCTCTTTCTTTCGCTGCACGAGAACTGGTTTGGTCGGGATGCTGAAGGGACTGTCGACGCGAGTCACCCGAACTCACTTGGCGCACATCGCTTTGCATCAGTTCTCGCAGAGCTGATCAGACCGCTGATGCAGACGCACAAGTCGTAAAATCCAGACGACAACGGCCGCAACCGCGAGCCGTGGCAGCACAAGCGCTCCCGCTCCTGCACCGAGGGCGACAAAGAGGAGCGTATCTTCAATGAGGCTGTGCGAAATCGCCAGGTGATGGTTCAGCGCATCAATCTCGGCAGGCTTTAATGCCCCCCGCTCGCGTTCCTGTATGAGGACCGCAGACCCGTAGGTCAGTCCCATCGTGTTTCCGACGAGCCAGAGGAAGGCAGTGCTGCGCGGCAGACCGAACAGAAGGACCAGCGGTTCAAACCAGGAAGAAATGCGCCTGAGCAGGCCGGACGCCTCGAGAAGTCGTTGTATTACCATAAGTCCCGTGATAATGACGATCATGAGCGCTATGGTCGTCGACGTTGACTGTATCCACGCAAAGAAATCCTGCACGAGCCCTGTAGCACCGGGAACGGTCGCAAGCGCGTCCGGCTGCGCGACCGAATCAACCGAGACCAGACCGTAATACCGTCCGGCAGCGATCCCGGTTACGAACGCAGCGACGAGGCGAAGGATCCCCATGCGGAGCGGATTTGAGCCGGCCCGGGCCTGAATCGAACACTCGACGACGAGACTGTGGCATATGAGAATCATGAGCGCAATGACCGTCGTTTCCTGAACGGAGAAATCCAGAGTGACCAGCATCGCGATCGCGGGGTAGACGTTCAGAAGGGCTCCGGTCGCAAAGACCAGACCCGCCTCCCCGGGGAGTCCCGCGAGTGACATGAGTGGACGCAGAAACCCGGCTATCGGCCGCAGAAGATCAAACTGCTGAAGCACGAACACGAACGCAGCCGCGGGAAGGAGGACAACAATGAGCTTGATAGACATGCGAAGCCCGGTATACAGGCCTTCGACAAGCACGTGACGCACGCGGCCGACTATAAAGCAGATACCGTTCTCCGGGAAGGCGTGTGTGCGCCTCGTATACGACACCGGAATCGTGGTAGTATGATGGGTTGCACGTTAACACTGGTACCCGCATATGAGTGACCCAGACAACAACACCAACCGGGAACACGAATCTCACGAGACGAAGCGACTAGAGTCGCTGCTTCGCATGAGTCGGTCGGTACAGGACATGGAACATCCCAGAGACTTCGAGCAGGTTGTTCGTGTACTGTTTGAAGAGCTCCGTACGATCGGACTCACCATCACCGGACTTGTCATACAACGGCTCGTGGACAAGGACTCCCGAACTTTCGAGCTCTACGAAATGCTTCCGGGCGAGAAGTACCGCACACGCGTGGTGGTCCGCGAGCCAACCTTTGCCGAGTGGCAGCAGGGGCAGATTGTGCACTATAAGGACGTATCGGACCCGGAACTTCGCGCGCAGCTCGAACCCCGGTACGAGAGTGCGTACGCCTCATTCGGCATAGAAGTTCTGAGTATTCTTCACATTCCGAACTCTCATGGGGTGTTTACGCTCCGGAGTGATAGGGCATACGCCTTCAACGACAGGGACGTGGGATTTCTCCGAACTGTCGCCGATTTTTTGAGCGTCGGTACCGTGCGGGTTGCCGACATTGAGGAACTGGCCCGAGCTCGCGATGCCGCCGAGGCTGCTGTCAGGGCAAAGGATGCCTTCCTTGCCAACATGAGCCATGAGCTGCGCACTCCGCTGAACGCAGTGACCGGGATGGCCCGGGTCCTTGCCGAGTCAGGGTTGAACGATACGCAGCTCGAATACGCTCGTACGATCGAGGACGGAGGACAGCTGCTGCTCGCACTGATCAACGGCGTGCTCGACTTCGCCCGCCTGCAGGCGTCGGGCATAGAACTCACACAGGCGGTATTTGACCCGGAAGCGCTGATCCGGCAGGCTTCGAAACTACTCGCACACAGCGCGTCTTCGAAAGGACTGGTCCTGACCGTGAACATCGAAGAGTCCGTACCACGAACACTCGTCGGAGACGAGGACAGAATACGGCAGATCCTCATTAACCTCGTATCAAACGCGATCAAGTTCACGAGCGAAGGCACGGTTACGATTACAGCAGAAGCCGTGCCCGCTGCCGAAACGCACACGGTAACGTTTGTTCTGACCGTACACGACACCGGGATAGGCATTCCTGAGGACAAGCAGGACCTCCTGTTCCGACGTTTCAGCCAGGTCGACGGGTCAGTGACCCGGGCCTTTGGTGGTTCCGGCCTCGGGCTTGCAATCTGCCGCGAACTGACTACCCTTATGGGCGGGACCGTCTCGCTTGAGTCGGCGGCCGGTCAGGGGGCCACCTTTCGTGTAGAGCTGCCGCTTGAAGTCGCCCCGTCGTCAACCGGAGTACGCATCCCTGAGCAGACAGGCGACACCGAAACAGATACTCCTTTGCATACACCACCGGAACGCACGCTGCGCGTCCTGCTCGCCGAGGATGTTCGCTCGAACCAGATTTTTGTGGAGGCGGTTCTTACCCGTAAGGGGATTTCGGTCACCTCGGTCGATAACGGGCAGGAAGCGCTGAACACGGTGAAAACCGGCACCTACGACCTGATCTTCATGGACATGCATATGCCGGTTATGGACGGCCTGACCGCCACGCGTCACATCCGCACCTGGGAAAACAGCCTTTCGCGGCAGCAGACACCAATTATTGCGCTGACCGCAAGCGGATATCGCGACGACGAAATTGCGTGCCGGGAAGCCGGTATGGACGGGTATCTGCTGAAGCCGTTCTCACCCGAAGCGCTCGAGCAGACGATCGCAAAGACCCTGTCCGCTACAGCTGCATCCGCAGCCGAACACGACCCTGCACCCGAGCCGGATCTGGTCCTGTTCGACGGCGAACGTTTTCAGCACCGCATGATGGGCGATGCCGAACTCGCGGAAATGATAGTACATGAGTTTTATCGGACTGCCCTGGAGTACACGAACGAAGCGGTTCGATGCTTCAGACAGGGCCATACCGACGAGACGATCCGCGCCGTGCATAAACTCGCCGGGGCATCTGGAACGGTGTACGCGCTTCGACTGAACAGCCTGTGCCGCGAGCTTGAGACGCTTCTGAAGGAAGCCCGATTAGAAGAAGCCGGTGCCGTTCTGAACAGCCTCTCCGACGTCGTCCCTGATACCCTGTCCTCGATGGCTCGCAGTACGGGTTACCCGCTCGAACCTGAAATCTGAAGCGTCGCGGCATATACAACTGGACCAAACTCCGCCCCCTGCGTACATTCAGGAGGTGATACGATCAGTACAGTTTCTCAGTGGATACCCGGTAGCGCTTGCAGGCGTCGGCAGCGATCGCATCGAGTTCTGCGACCGCGTGAACATCATTTTCGGCCCGAATGGTTCGGGTAAAACAACTATCCTCAAAACGCTCGCTGCTGCATCCGGCTGCGGATCCGGTGGCTGGTCGGATCAGCGCGTGTTCCCGGAGCTTCCGTACACCGCGAAGGTCGACAGCGACGACCTTCCGGTGTTCTATCAGGACTGCTACGGAAACTCGGAAGAGTCCTTCATTGCTCCGGACTATCTGGATGCTCACGCCTATCTGCGCTCCACGGGCGAACGCCGCATAGGACTGGTCAATGAGCTTATAGACGACATAGAAGAACGGTTTCCCACGTATCAAATGCGTAACAGCCGCCGTCCGACGCTCATTCTCGACGAAATCGACAACCACGTCGGGCTCGCTGCGCAGGCCATCCTGTGGGGCGATCTGATTGGAAAATTATCGAAGAAGTATCAACTGATTATTTCCACTCACAGTATCTTTCCCATCCTTCTGCAGCGCGACAACGATCGAAGACGTGACAAGGTGATCTCGCTCGCGGATGAATACGTGTCGATCTGTATGACTGAGCTCAGGAATGCGATCCGATACTTCAACGAGCATCAGACGCCGGAGGATACGGAACAGTCACCGTAACGATATACCCGGACGTACCGGAGTCGCGAGCTTTGTCAGTAAAACTGACCGAGCCTTCGAGCTGCGCCGCGAGATCGGAAATGAGCTGCTGCCCGAATCCGTGCGCATCTCCCGGGTCCTTCGTGTTCGAAGCGGTCGGTACAGGTCCCGCTTCGGCGACGCCTCGGCTGTCGACGCTGCCTCCGTTGTCTTCGATCGTCAGGTACAGCGCATCAGGGTGCTTCACGCCCAGGAGAACCACCTGCCCGTCACGACCCGAACCGAAGGCGTGTTTCATGGCGTTCGTGACCGCCTCGTTTACGATCAGGCCGAGGGTGGCCGCCGTTCTGCTGTCAACCTCCATGGTCGGCACATCAGATTCCAGAGCGATCTGCTGACGGTCGTGTCGGAACACGTCTATAGTTTTCCGCGCGATATCCTTGATGGTGCCGGCGAGATCGACGGTAAGACCCGGTGTTCTCACGTCAAGCTTCTCGTAGATCGCAAGAATCGCCCTGACCCGACTTCGCGCGCGCGCGATGGTATCTGAGGCATCGGCGTTTGGTTCGGACGCCGACTCAAGAGACAGCAGCGAGGAAATAACGCTCAGGCTGTTCCTCGTGCGGTGTTTCAGTTCGCGAAAGACGGTGTCGCGCTCCGTGATTGCCGCGCGCAGGTTTTCTTCAGTCTCTTTGAGTTCGGTAATATCCCGGCAGATGCCTATCAGCTCTTCGTGCGGATTATCGGTTAAACGCCCGCTTAACTGATGCCATCTGATGCTACCATCCTTCGCCACAACCCGGTACTCCGCCGAGCGGTGTATCGCTCCTGCCTTCTCGACCTCCGCCCACCACGCGCGCAGAACCGTCAGGTCATCAGGATGCATCAGGAAGGTGAACTTCTGACCAACGACCTCTTCGGCCGAGTATCCGAGCGTAGCGCTGATATTCGGCGACGCATAGCTGAAAACGCCCGCAGCGGTCACGGTATAGATAATATCGAGGCCTTCCTGTTCAATGGCGCGATAGCGTCTGAGATCTGCCAGGTAGTGGAGACTGGTACCGGTGCCCTCATATTCAGCTGGTGTGTCCGGAAGCAGCCCCGAGTAGAGTATGACCCCGCCAATGTCGCGTTCCGGCGTATACCAGGGCCGACATTCCCACTGCGTTCTGTCGGTCGTACCATCGGGATACTCAATGGTATCGTTGTCCGACCATTCAACCGCTCCCTGAAGCACGCGTTGATGCATATCACGCCAGCGCTGAGGCACCTCGGGAAAGACCTCATAGTTATTGCGCCCGACGAGCTCCCGGTCGATGGCACGAAAATCCTGCTGAAAAGTCTCGCTGACGTAGCGGAAGTTCATGTCGCGATCGAAGACCGCGACGCTCCACGGGTTCTGCTCGATCACCTGCGTCATGAGGTAGTTCAACTCCTCGAGGCGGGTGCGGGCCTGCCTCAGCTCGGCAGCCTGGTCACGATTTGTCTGCAGGGCTTCGTGAAGCCGGAACGCCATATTGATCGAAGCGATCAGAACAACGTCGCCGGAGTTCTTGACGACGTAGCCGTAAGAACCGATTTTCTGCGTTCGTTCAACGTACTCGGGTTCGGTGTGGGACGAAAGAAAAAGAATCGGAATCTGAGAACACTGCTGTATTCTGCGTGCTGCCTCGGTGCCGTCTATTCCCGCACCGAGGTCTATGTCCATGAGCACGAGATCGACACCCGTTTCGCGGTGGCAGATCTGTTCGACGGCGTCTTCGCCCGTGGCCGCGTGTAAAACGGTGAAGCCCGCTTCGCTGAGGGTCTGCTGCTGGACTATTGCCTGTATCCGCTCGTCTTCGACGAGCAGGATCGTTTTACTCATTGCGACATGCCTGCTTCCTGCAGTCCGTGTCATTTCCGTGCGACTGCTACAACAGAAGCTATCACATAGTATACCGGGTAATACAGGGAAATCACCGAAACCCACTGCGGCGTATCCTGCAGCAGCCACAGCATAGTGACGAGCAGGACCGTGTACGGGATCGACATCACCAGGGTAAGTCTGAAGAACACGGACGTTCTGCTCGGATAGATGAGCTTGATCGGAGCGAGCACGAGAACACCGCACACCAGAAGAATCGCAGTGGCAAGGCCGGAGCCTGCATCAAAGACGAAAAAGTACACCATGAGGAAGTTCCAGTACGACGGAAACCCGCGGAAAAAATTGTCGTCCGTCTTTGCCTTCACGTGGCTGAAGCCGAATACACTCGCCATGAGACAGAAACCTATGACCACTGCAGGAACACCGATGGCGATGTGTGCCCAGAACAGCGGCAGGAACACCCAGGTCAGATAGTCGGCAATGTTGTCGAGAAGCGCCCCATCGATCCAGGGAATGCGGTTCTTCACATCCAGCCTGCGTGCAAGCGTGCCATCGATGGCATCGATAAACCCGGCAAGGGCCAGAACCTGGAGTGCCACACCGTATCTACCGTCGAACACGAGCAGCAGTGCCCAGAAAGCGAGCAGGACGCCTGAGGCGGTCAGTACGTGCACGAGAAACGCGGCGAAGGAGCGAAGATTATACGTCTGCATCTGCTCATTTTGTATGAGAAGTCTGTGAATGGTCCAGTATCGACACCAGCTGCGGTAAATCCTAGCTTGCAGAATCTGAGACCTATGATATCTTTAGAGGACAAATATAGCGCGGGTGTTCTCGAAAAACCGGCGTCAATTCAGTATAATGCGCCTTGCGTCGGCCCATTCCTACCAAGCTGCGAAAGGTGCTAGGGGGACATAGAATGAAAAAAATGATAGCTCTTGCAGGTACCATCCTGTTGGCTGTGACACTTACGCTCTCGGCCCAGAGTGTGGAACAGGTAAGTTTCGCGTCCATGGGTGACTGGGTACCGGGTTCAGGCAACTGGGAAGTCTCGGGTGGCCGTCTGCTTCAGACCGGATTACCGGCTCCTCTGGCCCGTATCGACCGTCGAACCGATCAGCGCGGTGTATACGAAATTGACTTTACTATCCGCTACGTGGACGGTGGTTTTTACTCGGAACAGGAACTCATGAACGGCGAGTATCACGCCGGCTTCGGAATTCAGCTTGGCGGAACCAATCCCGTGCTCGGAGGCAGAAGCTGGGGTGTCGGACAGAGTTATCTCGTCTGGCTCAACCTCGATACGCGTCTTTCCACGCTCAGAAACAGCCCTGAACACTTCGGATTTCGCGCACAGGTGTACGAGAGCCGCAGCAATACAAGCATGAGTCTTCTCAGCGGTGCCGCAGTAGAGCAGCAGATCGGACAGCCCCTGGCGAGCCTCGACCTCTTCGCCGCGCTCTCAGAGTTTGGCTGGAGTGAGGATGATCTGATCGCGTATCTGGATTCACCGGTTCGGGTGAATGTTCGTGTGAACACCAACACCGGAGAAGTCGGCGTCCTGGATCCGACTGCTCCGATACGCTACTTCATGCAGCTCGATCCGCAGATTCTGCGCGGCAACTACATTTCGCTGCGGACAAACAATCTCTCGACGAGCTACGCAAACTTCACCATTCGCCGCTGATTCACGATACCGCGCCACCGCGGTTTACAGCGAAGCGCCGGGTCGGACCCGGCGCTTTTTTTTACTTTACGTGAATATTAACCCTGGTCGTATTCGCGTCCCGCCACCTGCGTTCTTATTCTCAACCGGAAAAGAACCCCGTACCATGCACACACCATGGTAGAAGTACGCAATATCAGAAAGACCTTTGGTGAGACCGTTGCTGTCGAATCGGTATCGTTCCGGGCCAGCCCTGGAGGCGTGTTTGGACTTATCGGGCCGAATGGGGC
>RECN01000110.1 GCA_007694005.1 Spirochaetaceae bacterium | reverse complement strand
ACCGGAGTTACGCGGCTGTCTAACTTGAGTTACGGGGAGTGAGGTCTCAAGAAGGGACTACGGCGGTACGCGCTGAAGTACGGCACAAGGCTTACGACTGCTCCAAGGCCGAACGCATGGGCGTTGCTGCCCGCATTTCAAGAGCTGTCGGGGTTCACCGAGTCCTTGCCTGGGAGACTGTCTGGTACCCATCGTCATTCATCCTCAGTCTTCTCACTTCGCAGGATATCCTCTATGTGCCGCAGGTAATCCTTTGCACCCTGTATTTCCTTGTATTCCCGTCGTCGCAGTGAAAACTCCTCGTACTCCCCCGCTGCATGTTCATCCGCGGCATGTTTGCTGACAGAACCGGCGTTGGGAAGGACATCCCGATCGTTAAACCGCAGAAACTCGTCCAGTTTCTGTTCCCAATCCTGCATGAAAACGCGCTTCCGTCGTCGCGCCTGGTCTTCGGCATAGTCCAGCCACATGGTGACGATGCGGTTAAGCCCGCTGATCTCGTCTGCAGTAAGGTAGTTCTTGGCGACGGTGATATCGCTCTTGCGCACCTCGTCTCCCTTCCAGGAGGTGAGCCCCATGTTGGGAAGTTCCGCCTTGGCGCGGGATTGAATCAGTTCCGCAGCGGTCTTGCCGGTCGCGGCGAAGTGGAGCTTATTCTGAATGACCCGGAAGAAGCGGAGGGTTTCGTTGTCGCCGGGGTCGTAGTCGGCGGCCATCGCAAAGATCTCCCGGACGCGCAGGTACATGCGCCGTTCGCTGGCACGGATATCACGGATGCGTTCAAGGAGTTCATCAAAGTAGTCCGGGATGGGGGCGCCGGGGCCAGGCGGGTTGCGCAGCCGCTCGTCATCCATGGTGAAGCCTTTGACGATGTATTCCTTGAGACGTTCCGTTGCCCAGATGCGAAAACGTGTCGCGACCTTACTCTTCACGCGGTAGCCGACAGAGATGATGGCGTCGAGGTTGTAGTGGTCGACGTCCCGCTGAACGCCGCGGGTACCCTCCTGGCGAACCAACAAGAATTTCTTGTGAGTTGCCTCCGGCAGGAGCTCTTTTTCGTCATAGATATTGCCGAGGTGGGAGCTGATGTTTTGCTGTGTTGTGCCGAAAAGTTCCGCCATCAACGCCTGGGTCAGCCAGACGGTTTCATCTTGCAGGCGGACGTCGAGTCTGACGGTTCCGTCATCGGTCTGGTAGACAAGGATCTCGCCGTGGGTAGTCATTGTTTCATCTCCAGCTTGTGCCGGTACGGCTGCGGGCGTCTCCGGAGCAATATCCTCCACCGCCAAAAGGATTCCGTCACCCTGCTCATACACCATTTACGTGTAGGTGACTTCAGGATCATCGTAGCGCAGCCGCCGAGTATATGTTATTCCAAATGTCTGAGAACCGAGTCGAGGGTAGCTCCCGGCTCTATGATCTCATCAAGCGCATAAGCGTTTTTGTGAGCCCCTCGTTGAGGCCTTGTTCTATGCCCTGTTTGAGACCTTCTTGTCTGCGTGCTTCTGCCCATGAAATCATTGTCTTCCCCATGCCAGTATACCCCTCCTTCTTGAGTGCCGCCAAGAGTTCATTCGTGCTGTCCAGTTGACCGGGCGGCCTCACCGCTAAGCCCAAGTGCGTTCTCTAGCTCGGTGGGCGCGCTCGATAATCGGACCGTGTGACAGGTATCGTTCAACCCGGCAGTTGGCACGCGCAACACCGGCAAACTCCTCCCAATCCCTATGAACCTCGCGTCCTCGTTCCACCACTTGTCGAATCGGCTCAAACAGGTGCTCTTGTGCTACAAATCTCGCGATGGTGTCCCCGTCGCGTTCGTAATGTTTCAGTAGTGATTCCAGTGCCACCGACAGACCGGCACCCTCGGGAACCGCGCGTTCGACGAGAATCCTTGCCCCTTCCTTCCGGGCGACCGCTTCGAACAGCCCTTCCTTTGATCCAAAGCGGCGGATGATCGCCTGAACCGTCACGCCACTATATGGGGCATGGGAGTCCTGGAATGTCTGCACCAGACGACTGTTCCGTGTCCCATAGATCAACAACACAAGCACTGAGGCTACATACCTTGGATCACCATCATGCTCGGTCTCTGCGGCGTGACATTAGGCGGGGTACACAGTTAGTCACGTACCGTCAGAAGCAGCCATTCGTCCTGCAATCCAGCGAACGTCTCCCTTTCACGAATCGCAGCCTCAATCATATATGTCAGAGCTCGGCTGAAAGTAGTGGATTCGTCACGACCAAACATATGCGCGACCTCGTGCAGGTAGGTTGCAAAAATTTCGGCGAAATCGCCGTTGTGCAGGAGTCCTGCATTAAGGGAGATCTCGGACAGCACATAGCGGACGGGAAATCCACGAACTTTGTCATATGGTCGAAGAGCTCTGTTGATGACAGCTAATCCCCACAGCGGGTTAGCGTTGTCATCAAATACGGAAACATCCGCCGGTATCCGTTCTTCCAGCTCAGGAAACAGCACGGCGACACAATGCTGAAGGAATTTCAATCGCGGGATCTCTTCTCCTCGAGGTAGACGGTGTGCAGTGAATCCACCGGCGCGCCGGCATGCGTCTTCCAGCGAAGGGTAGCCCAGAGATTTGAAAGAGTCTTGTACCAGACGGTACGGCAAATCCTGCGTACGCAACCACGCCAGGGCTTGCCGCCTTCTATTTGCGGCAACGATCTCCCTTCGCTGGATCTTCGAAACAGTCAGCAAGTACGGATGGCCCTCTGTCCAGAGCTTGGTTGTATGGGAACAAGCAGCGACTCGCCTCACGAGATTCTCAATGACAATCCACCATGATTCAAATGAATACCGTCCGCGTCTACTTCTCCAGAAGCATCTCAGCTCTCCTAACACGCGAGCCGCAGAAGGTGCTGGCAGCCTCATAACCAAACCTGCTATCAGAGGTATTAAGTCCACACGGAAATAGTCTCTACGGTCACGGTCGCTGTCTCTGTGGTCATGCAGGCAGAATACCAGAGGCACGGGAATAGAGCCGCGAACCTGATAGCCCGTGAAGAACATTCCCGATCCCTCCAGGTGAGACGTTACAGGAAAAAGCGACGGCTTTACGTGTCTCGACCGCTTATAGACCGCTCCATTCTCGGAGCGCCAAATCTCTTCCCCAAACAACGGGTTTTCCGGATAGAAGAAGCCCAATCGAACCGACTCAAACACCTCATGATCGTGGAACGAGGAAAGACGGAGCACCGTATCTGCGCGTGCTGGCTCGGTTCGCTCCGAGAGAGAATACGCCAACGACTTGAGCACCCGTTCCTCAATTTGGAGATCGGTGTGTGTAACCTCTATTTCCCAGTCGCGGGAGGCAATGTGGACAGACCAGCCGTAATCCCGGACTGCGCAGAGAGCGGCCATCTTGAAACCCTCGCCGAAATAGCCAGCATACGCATCCCCGTCTTCACGCTTCGTGGATGCTCCAATGTGAACAAGCCATTCATAGCTGAAACCGACGTTTTGCGCCGTTAGCGTCAGAAAGCCGTCGCCGACGGCATAGTCAAAGGCAGTACTCCAGTTCTGCCAACCGATGGAATCGTAGAAGTTCTGTACAAAGTCACGCAAAACCACATAGCGAGACCACCTGACGGGATAATCGTAAACGAGATTCAGCGAAACCAGCCGGGAGTCTGTGTCCATCATTGTTAGTTGACTCCATTCTCAATACGTTCCTCCCCGAACACCCGCTCCACCTGCACCATAAGCCCGGGGAAACATACCGATTCCACCGGCCGTCCATCCAGGGCGGTGCGGCTCTCCACCAACTCGAAATCCTGAAACGCGTGTACCGTGACGGCGCGGTTCACGGGGTCAACGACCCAGCACTCCTTGATCCCGCTTTCCATGTAGAGATCCACCTTCTTGATACTGTCCTTACTGCGCGAGGAGGGAGAGAGTATCTCAATTGCCAGATCCGGCACGCCCCAGTACTGGTCTTTTTCGTTCAAGTCCTTGCGGTAGTCGCAGATCACCACCAGATCCGGTTGCACCACGTTCAAGTCATCCTCGTCCGGCTCACGCTTTCTCCGGACCGGCTCCCGTACCAGGCGGATGTCGAAGGGGGCCAATACCGGTGTGCAGGTGTCGGAGTTGCCAATGAAGTCCACCAGCAAGAGATGCAGTAGCCCCAGAGTTTTCTGGTGACGGAACACCGGTGGCGCCAGCATGTACACCACCCCGTCTATCAGCTCGTACCGTCGCTCGCTGTTCTCCGTCAGCTCAAGGAACTCGCGATAGCTCACCCGGTTGGCGGTGCCCCCAGCGCTGCCGTGCGCTTCCTGATCCCGGCTGGCCCCACCCGCCGCAGCTGGACTGTCTGCATCACCCGGTTCTGCGGCGTACGCGACTTCCGGCTCCCGCACCTCCTCCCGTGTGTCATGCGGCCAGTGCACGAGCAGTGCCCGCTTTCTTCCGTTCCTGGTGATGATAATCTGCTCCTTCCGGCACAGATCCAGGTACTTGCCGAAATTGTTCTGCATTTCCGTGGATGGTACTATCACTACGGCCCCTTTT
>RECN01000172.1 GCA_007694005.1 Spirochaetaceae bacterium | reverse complement strand
TATACGCGCACGACATAACAAGATCAAGAAAGGATTCGAGATACTCCCGTTCTCCATGTTTGTTCTGAAGAACGCGTTTATCGTCGGTGCCATTTCGCTACTGGCCTGGCAGTTCTCGCGTTTCCGGGGACTTCCCATTATTGTCATCGTTCTTGCGGTGGTGGTGGGAATTCTGACCTTTGTAACAAACCGCACCGTTATCGGCCGCTATATCTATGCTGTTGGTGGAAACGCTCGTTCTGCGAAACTGTCTGGTATCAACGCTGACATGGTAGTATTTATAGTGCACGTTATAATGGGTGCACTCTCCGGACTCGCCGGTATGGTATTTGCAGGGTACATGAACTCTGCGCTTCCGCAGGCCGGACAACTTTTTGAGCTCGATGCCATTGCTGCCGTGTTTATCGGTGGTGCATCGGCTTCGGGTGGTGTTGGTACCATAATCGGGGCCATCGTCGGTGGACTCGTCATGGGCGTCATAAACAATGGCATGTCACTAATGAATATCGGTGCCGACTGGCAGTACGTCGTAAAGGCTCTCGTGCTGCTGCTCGCGGTCTTCTACGACATATATACGCGCCGTAAAGCGGGACTCGCCTGATCAATATGAAGTCAACGACTGGTATCGTCGCTGCGCTGATTGCAGTGCTTGGCATCGCTCTGGGTACAGGAGTCTACATCGGAAGCAGATCGCAGGCGGTTGCGTTTGACATGGAAGAGCCGCTCACGCCGTTTTCCATGCACGAGGTTCAGACCAACCGCCCCTATAGCTCCGACAACGGCCGTGTAAAACTGCTGTCCTTTGTGCTGACGAACTGTCCCGACGGAACCTGCCCGCTGACCATGCTTGATTTCGCCGACCTTCAGGACGCGCTTACAGACCGGGGTCTGTTCGGAACCGATGTAGAGCTTCTCTCGATCACCTTTGACCCGGACCGCGACACCCCCGAAGAGTTCGCCGCCTACGCGGGTGCCTTTAACGCGAATCCCGACGGCTGGCGTTTTCTGCGCGCAGACGACTCGACCGTGCGCGCGGTGGCAGACGAGCTGAACTACGTGTACGCGCTCGGTGACGATGGATCTGCGGTGCACGCGGTTCTCATGTATCTCGTCGACCGCGACCACCAGGTGCGCGCTGTCAGACGAATGACGACCTCGAACGAGCGGATGGATTTTGATTCGGTGCTTCGCGAGCTCGTTGCGCTCGCCGGGACGTGATCTTGCAGCATCACCGCCCGGATTACAGTTCGGTGAGAAACCTTGTTTCCCCATACGCCGAGTGATAGTCTTATACGTCTATGAAGCACCGCATTATTGCACCGGTCGCGTGTTCGCTCATCTGTATTGCCGTCGCCCTCTCTCCGCTCGCCGCGAGTGATTTCACCGCAGACGAGAGTCGTGAGATCCTCGGGAGGGTCGACCGGCTTGTCAGCTTCGAAGACAGCGATTTTTCCGCTGAGTATACGATAACGCAGGAGCGTCCCGGGCAGGGTACCAGTGTGACCCGCATGACGATGTTTCGCCGCGATCGCGTCGACAGCTACACCATTCTGATTATGGAACCGGCAGTTGACCGCGGGAAGGGCTATCTACGTATAGGCAATACCCTCTCGCTCTACGACCCGGCCGACGGTCGCTGGACCACGACCAGTGCGCGCGACCGCTTCCAGAACACGAATGCCCGGAACTCCGACTTTACCCAGTCGACCCTCGCACAGGACTACCGCATCGTGGGGCACAGTACCGAGCAGCTCGGCTCCTTCGCCACCGACGTATACGATCTTGAAGCGATTACCGACGATGTGTCTTTTCCGCGCATGCGCATCTGGATAGACGAAAACGGTCTGGTCAGGAAGTTCGAGGACTACTCGCTGAGCGGACAGCACATGCGCACCACCGCCATTCCGAGTTACCGCCGGCTTGGCGACGACACCTTTGTACCCGTTCGCATCGTCATTCAGGACGAGCTTCGTGGACGCACCGTGGACGGCAGGTTCCGCAATGAGCGCACGATCATTTCGGTCGACCGTCCGTCGTTGCAGTCGGTTCCCGACATGGTTTTTACCCGTGCCTTTCTTGAACGGACGGCAAACTGATGCGCTTCAGACGCTGTGTGCTTAGTCTGGTGATACTGGTGGCCATAGGGCCCGCCGCGCTCAGGATATCTGCCTTCGAAGATATCGACGACATGTTCGACGATCCGGATCAGGGGATCATAGAGGATGATGATGACGCGCCCGATTCCGATGGTGCGGACAAGGGGGAAGACGACGCCCCTGCCAGGCCGCAGCGGCCGGCTGTCGGCGGTATAGACCTCGAAGCGCTGACAACGAGCCCGACAAGCTTCTCCGGGTCGGTTTCGGCCGGACTCGGCGCGGGTATCTCGCTGCTCGAGTGGCCGTGGGATGGCGGCGACGTCGACAGCGTTTCCGACTACGTGGACTGGATCGCAGGCTACAGCATGAGCTCGACTGTGCGCGTGGACTCAAGGCCGCGCGGGCATATCCGCTTCTCCGGCGCACTCTCTACCAGTCTCAATCCTGCCTCAATGAGTTTTTCGAACCCGTCGGTCAGTACGCTGTTCATTGACTACACGCTGGCCGATACCGTTCTGTTCCGGCTCGGGCGCTTCAGTACGACCTGGGGGCAGGGGCGTATCCTGGGGAACCCGGCGAACTTTGTCTCGGAAGTATCAGGCGGTGCCGCCGTGCGGGCGACCGTACCGGTGGCCCGGGGAACCGCGACCGGTATTGTCTTCAGCCAGGGGTCGTGGGTTGGAGACGGTGACGGACAGTTTGACGCGAGCGACCCGCGCGCCTTCGCCTACGCCGGACAGTTCGAGACGACGATAGGCTCTGTTGCGACCGGTATTTCTCTGCGACGGCGCGTCACCGAACCGTGGAAGACCTCAGTCCACGCGACCGCCGGTTTCGGTGATGTTGACGTGACCGTCGAGGCGACCAACAGCTGGGGTTTCACCGCGCCCTTCGTTCCCGAGGCAGAGGAGTTTTCTCTGAATCTGCTGACACAAGTCGCCTGGACCGGCGGCGACCCCGCGTGGGTGGTCGGGCTTGAGCACCGCTACGACACCACAGTCCCCGATTTCATGGGCCACCGCTTCGGGACGGTAGTCCGCATGCCGCAGGTCAGCTTTCTCGGCAATCGCTGGCGGCCGAACCTGCAGTGGCGGCACGCCATAGAGGATCACTCCGGCGACGTGACGGCAGGGCTTTCGGCGACCGTCGCGCGTGATCTGAGTCTTTCGATAGGCCTGCCGGTACGCTACGGACCCCCATCATCAGTCTATAGAACTGGATCTCTGAACCTGGGGACGGCCGGTGACATAGACGGGGTCGCTGCGGTGGGCTTCGTCGCGCAGGTTTCGTTCTCATATTAGGTACAGTGCCTCGGAAAACTGTGAAAATTCTGTCAATTGTGTGCAGTTCTTTTTGCGCTCAGGTGGCATTGGCGGTATGTTAGAAGCCACAAGGATAAAATAAATGAGCAGCACAGAGAACAAAACCGGAATTCCGGCGGTTCGCCTGAAAGAGGCGTGGAAGATATACGATCTCGGACGCACCAAGGTCGAGGCAGTCAAAGGCGTAAACATCGCGATACAGGAAGGCGACTTCGCCTCCATCGCCGGACCGAGCGGCAGCGGGAAGTCGACCATCCTGAACCTGATAGGCTGCATAGACGTCGCGACAAGCGGCATCGTCGAGGTCGCGGGACACGAAACATCGGGCTTAAGCGACCGGGAGATCACGCGGCTCCGGCACGAGACCATAGGTTTTATTTTCCAGTCGTTCAACCTGATCCCCGTGCTGAACGTCTACGAAAATATCGAGTTTCCGCTCCTGCTGGGCAAGAAGCCGCCGTCCAAGGCCGAACGCCGCGAGTACGTCGACTATCTGATCGAAGCCGTCGGGCTTACCGACTGGCGCACACACCGCTCGAATGAGCTGTCCGGCGGTCAGCGACAGCGGGTAGCCGTCGCCCGGGCACTGGTGACGCGTCCGCGCATCGTCCTTGCTGACGAACCGACGGCGAATCTTGACTCGAAGACAGGCGCGTCCATTATCGAGCTCATGAAGCGCATCAACCAGGAACTCGCGACCACCTTCGTTTTTTCTACCCACGACCCGACCATCGTCGACATCGCCGATCACGTGATTCGTCTGCACGACGGGCAGGTGGCCGAAGACACCAAGAGTGCGGTGTCTGTCTGATCCGTTCTGAGGTGTATCAGCTGCGCTGAGCGCAGCGGACTTTATTCCGACCCATGTTTTTGGCTTCGTACATGGCCGTGTCGGCGTATCGCACGATAGTCTCGAGTTCGTCTCCGCTCTGATACGCGGCCACACCAAAACTCGCCGTAACGGTGTGGTCACACACGAAATCTCGGGACTCGATTCTCTCGCGAAGAGCTTCGGCAAGCTGTGAAGATTCCTCGACGGTACTCATTGGACATACGATCAGAAACTCTTCTCCACCCCAGCGTCCGACCGTGTCTGTCTCGCGCACACGCGACTGCAACAGGTTCGCTA
>RECN01000044.1 GCA_007694005.1 Spirochaetaceae bacterium | reverse complement strand
CCGATCATGCTCCGGATAAGCAGATGGGACATGGACGTGTCCATCATGAGAAGCATGCCGCCGTCGGCGCCTATGGTCTTGACCGCGTGATCGGTGACCATGTCGAGAAGCTGATCGATATCAACACGGTTCGCGATTCCTTCGCCGAGTCCTTTCAGGAAGCCGAATAGATTACGGTTCTGACGATGAAGCGAGGCGATGGTCAGCTCGTTCATCAGGTGAAATATCTGAAACTCGGTCAGTAGTATCAGCCATACAGCGAAATAGAAGATGATGATCGCAGCCTGATGCAGGGGTGTGCCCCGGTAGCCGGTGAGCGTCCCGAGAGACATGAGCACCGCGAGGCCGCCGATGATGTACCAGCGGCTGTCCTCGACGATTTCCGCCCCCGAGGTGTTATGCACAGTTGTATCGAGCAGCGCTCGGGTCAGGTAGGTGAACAGACAGAGATTCACGAGCAGAAAGACCCAGTTGCTGCTGAAACCAGGTAACAGGACCGCGGCAGCCACCAGCGGTACGCTCGACGCTGCGACTGCGAGATACCCGAGGTCGCTTCGTCTGAACCCACCGTAGCGTCGGAGCCAGACAAGAAGACCGGTAACAAGCGCAATGTCTCCAAAAAACAGGATAAACGGGTGTCCGGCGAGGGCAAATGCCGCGTCACGAAACATGGCCACGAGCAGGAAGCGTCGGAGCGTGCTGAGTTCTCGAACTTCCAGACGCGCCTTGATGGCAAGCAGAAAAAGGAGCGACATGAGAAGCACCAGGATGTTCGGCCAGAAGTAGTTCCAGTTCATCGCCAATATCTATAATACCGTTTTTCTTGTAGTTTTCCATGGGAGCTCGAAGCCCTCGCGAGGACATTTCCCCGAACAGACACCGGTTACGCGTGGTACACTGAAGTCGTTATGAATTATCGACAATTAGGCAGATCTGGTGTTCGTGTGTCGTCGCTGTGTCTCGGGTGCTGGCGCTTTGGTGAAGCAACGGAGCAGTCCGTTGCGATCAGACTCGTGCACGAAGCGGTGGATGCAGGTATAAACTTCATCGATACGTCCAACATGTATCAGCTTGGCGAATCCGAAAGGATAGTCGGCAAGGCCCTGACCCCTGAGCTCCGACGGAAGGTCGTCCTTGCGTCCAAGGTACATTTTCCTATGGGCAGCGACACGAACGAGTACGGTAACTCAAGACGCCACATAATGCAGCAGGTCGAAGACTCGCTCACCCGTCTCGGAACCGATCATCTGGACCTGTACTATCTTCACCGGCCCGATCCGACGACGCCGCCTGAGGAAGAGCTCAGAGCCCTCGAAGATCTCATTCGTCAGGGAAAGATACTGTACGCCGGGTCATCGCACTATGCGGGATGGGAGATGTGTCGCAGCATGTGGGTCGCCGACACGAAAAACCTGTGTGGGTTCGTAGTCGAACAGGCAGGGTTCAGCCTCATGAGGAACGCTGCAAAAGCCGACGTTCTGCCGTGCGCCGAAGCGCTTGGCATAGGCATTGTCGCGCACAGCCCGCTCGCACAGGGTGTGCTGACCGGTAAGTACCACGCCGGCGAGGCGCCCGCCGACGCACGTGGTGTGTCCCGCGATCCCGAGGTCGCGCGCAAGGCGAAGATTGCGACGCCTGTTGTCGAACGCCTGCTGCAGGTCTCCGGGGAGCTCGATCGTCTGCCCGAGCAGGTCGCCATACGCTGGGTTCTGCAGACGCCGGCTGTGTGTTCCACCGTCATCGGCCCGCGAACCGTCGAGCAGCTGCACTCAAATCTCGGTGCCGTCGGATGGGAACTGGGCGCTGAGCATATGGCTACGCTTACCGAGGTTTCGACCCAGATCTGAGCAACAGAGGCCCGAAAAGGCCTTTCATGCGCCTTTTCGGGCCCTTTCCAGCCAAACTTGGCACCCGCCGTCTTTACAGACGGTCGTGGCAGTGGTATCACGGTTGGATGCGCCAGCTACATCGCGATTTTGGTCCAAAAAGCGGTCTTACGAAAAGTAATGAAACCTCGCAGAAGCTGTACGATCGCGAACGAAACGAAAATCCATTTCGAATCGCTGTTGTTGGGGCGGGTACCTACGGGCGAACACTCATCTCACAGGTCGTCCGGCTGCCCGGACTGCGGCTCGCGGCGCTCTGCGATACCGACCTTGAACTCGTGACGCGCTGCCTGCAGGAGGCGGGCGTCGACAGCGAGGACTGCCTGCGTGCCGGGGATGTATCCGAGCTCGCCGGAAACGCGATCGACCTGATCGTCGACTGCACGGGAAGTCCCGAAGCAGGGGCTCGCATTGCCGAAGTCGCCGAAAGCCTTCCCGCCCACCTGGTTATGGTGAACGCCGAGGCAGATGCCTGCGTCGGACCCGAGCTGAGTTCACGCATCGAAGCTGTCGGAAAGGTGTACACTCTGGCCGACGGTGATCAGCCGAGCCTGATCGTCGGGCTCGCGGACTGGGCCGAGTCTATAGGCTTCACGGTAGTCAGCGCCGGAAAGTGGACAGACGCATGGGAAGCAGACACCGCTGAGGACCTTGAAGCACAATGGAGACGCGAAGGAAAGACCGTTTCCGACAGCGATCGCATGTTTCTCGACGGAACGAAGGCAAGCATCGAGCTTGCGAGTACTGCAAACTGCCTCGGGTTCGCCCCTGACGGTGCCGGAATGCATGGCCCCGCTCTCGGCATCGCCGAGATTCCACGTCGCTTTCGAGCGACGGGTGACGGCGCGATGTTTCGCAGGAACGGAGTTGTTGACTATGTGAACTGTGTCGGTCTTTCGCGGGAGTCCGTACACCCGGGGGGGGTCTTCGTCGTCGCCGAATCGGATAACCGGACGGGAATGGAGGCCATGGCCCGAAAAGGAAGTCTGCTAAGCGATGATCTTCGTCATGTTCTGTTCTATCGGCCCTACCATCTGCTCGGAGTCGAGACAATACAGTCCGTTACCCGGGCGCTTCTCTACGGACTTCCGACCGCCGCTCCGCGGCAGCGCTACACCGAGGTCGTTGCCGTCACGAAGCAGGGCCTGAAGGCCGGTCAGACACTCAAGGGTGCAGGGTACGAGCTGCGCGGCGTGCTGTACTCCGCAGAAGAAGCGAGGTCCGCTTCGCTTCTCCCGGTCGGGCTCGCTGGCGGGGCCAGACTCTGTCGGGATGTTCCGGCGGGGACGCCGCTTCCGCTTGACGCGGTCGCGCTCAAGGACGACGATCCGCTTCGACTTTTACGGACCGATCTTCTGCATGCCGGATGGCCTGTCAGGCTGGATTCCCGATGAGTAGCACCTACCTTTTCGACGTGGATGTCGTGCAGACACTGCTCCCGGATCTCAACCGGGAACACCCGGACTACCAGACCGCCCTCCTGACACGGGCCGATCACGCGGTCGGACACCGTTTCGTGCTCGCGGGTAACGACCCTGCAGGAAGTCCTCTCTACTGCGGTGCCGACATAGACTGGCACAGCTCTCCGAACGGCGATCGGGAAGGGCTTTTTACGCTGAACCGGCACTCGTGGTTTTTCGATCTGGCCCGGGCGTGGTTTATTACCCGGGAGGACCGTTACCGTCAGGCTCTGCTGGGCCAATGGCTCGACTGGATACAGTCCTGCCCGGTGCCGCGTGACGGAAAGACACATTTTCACGACTTCTCACCCTGGAAGGTGCTGAATGCGGCCATACGAGTCTCCGATTTCTGGCTTCCGGCCTACCATCTGCTGTCGCACGCGGGTGAAATCGATACAAAAACCGACGGAATAATCCGTGAGAGCTTTCATGAACACGGCGAACTGCTCGCCGAACACGTGTTCGACACCACGCACAATCACACAATCAAGGAAATGGGCGGTCTGCTCGCGCTCGCGCTGTATTTCCCCGAGTTCGCCGAGGCCGAGACGTGGCAGGAGCTCGCGGTCGGAACCCTCGAGGCCTGCGCTGAGGATCAGGTGCTGCCGGACGGGGTCCACGTTGAAGCGACGCCGGCTTACCACAAGATCTCGATCGACTGGTTTCTCCGTGCCTATGCGCAGGCTCTGGGCGCCGGAATCAGCTTCAATGCGCGTTTCGTGAAGCGTCTTGAATCAATGGCGGGCTTCGCCGTCGCGTCCTCGTTTCCTGACGGAACCACCGTGCCTGTCGGGGATTCCGACCGGAACGCGCTCGAGAAGTGGTCCCCGGATCGCGACTACATATCGCGTTTCGTTCAGCGGGTATTGCCGGGTGCTGCGCTCCCGTACACCGGGGGCAGCGATCCCGACCTGCTCTGGGTCACCGGCAGATTACGGGAACGCGCCGAGGTCCGCGAAACGGGCGCGGGGGAGACCCCGACATCGTTTCCTGACGGTGGGTTCTTCGTTATGCAGGATGATGAAACCTACGCCATTGTACGCAACGGGCCGATGAACCACGGTCATCCACACGCCGACCTGCTGAGTTTCCTGCTCTTCCGGGACGGACATCTCTGGCTCACAGATACCGGAAAGTACACGTACAACGAGACACCACGGCGCAAGTACCTCAAGGGAACACGCGCTCACAATACGGTGGTCGTCGACTGGGAAGA
>RECN01000071.1 GCA_007694005.1 Spirochaetaceae bacterium | reverse complement strand
ACAACAAAGGCCTTCCTTCCGTCTTTTTCCAGAATTGTTGGATGCAACTTCATAACTCGCTCCTACTTGTATGCTGCGCTACGGTGTAAGACTCTGTACACTATTATCTGATTACCGTTTTCGATCTCGAAAAGTACCCGATAATCACCCACTCGCAATCGGTATTCTGGTGTGTGATTTGTCAACTTCTTTATATCGCCTCGAAAATCCGTCTGAAGCCTCGCCAGCGTATCCGCGATCCTGGTCCCAATAGTCTGATCAATGCTTCGAAGATCCTTGATTGCTCTTGGTTTCAAATGAACCGCGTATTCCACGAGATCAGTGTACACCATCTGTAAGTGTTTTCACAAAGGTCGATCGCCGACCACAGATCATTAGAAATCCTCCAATCAAGTGACGTTTCTTCTGCGTATATATAGGCACGGGTAGCTCAGGTGCACGTCGTGCGCCCGGGCGCAGAGACGATGCTGCGAGGTGTCTTTTGACATGCACAAGAAGGAGGGTGTAGACTATGTACAGCATTACGTACAGGATGTCTTCAATGGATTCAATCAACATAACGAACGCCCGAAAGGACCTCTTCAAGATCGTCCAACAGGTCAGAGAGTCGCATCGACCGATACAGATCACTGGAAAAAACGGTGCAGCTGTTCTGGTTTCCGACGAGGACTGGAACAATATCGAAGCAACACTCGCACTGACGGCTATACCAGGTATGCGTGAATCTATTCTTGAAGGAATGCAAACTCCCCTGGACGAATGCTCGGATGCCATCGAGTGGTAGATGCATTCGGTGTACCGTCTCGTATTCACAAAACAAGCATTAAAAGACGCGAAAAAACTGTCAGCCTCCAGTCTTCGGCCCAATGCAGAGCGGATTCTTGAGCTGTTACGCGAGAACCCATTTTCTGAGTATCCTCCTTTTGAGAAGCTACTCGGGGATCTCAGTGGGTCGTATTCCCGACGCATCAACATACAGCACCGTATCGTCTATCAAGTCGACGATATCTTGAAAGTCGTTAAAGTAATTCGGATGTGGAGCCATTACGATTAACCCCCCACATCTTGACACATTACCAATCTCGCGGGTAATTTCAGAACCACGATGATTTCTCAATTGCGAGACATTACACACAATTCTGGTTGGTGGCTCCGGTAATACCGGGGCTCTTCACGCATGTAAACTGTGTGACGAAGAAGGCCGCCCGGTGGACGCGATTCAGCGTACCGGTTGCGGCCTTTTTTTGTGCCTCCGGCGCGCCAAAAGCGACCACCAGGGTGGTGAACAGTAAGGATGGACCGCCATGGACACCCGCAGTGACACGATTACACGAACGCTCTCGGGCGAACGTTTTACCCCTTTTGCCCTCGCCCGAAAGCTCGACGCACGGGTCTTGCTCGAGTCGGCGACCTTTCACAACGGTCGGGAGCGCTACTCTCTGATCATGGTCGATGAGGCATTCCGCGTCTTCGAGACCGACCGGGGTATCTTCCTGCAGGATGACCGGCGCCGGTGGCGGGTGGAAAGCCGGGCGCGCGATATCCTCGACGTCCTGCGCTACATCGCAGACCAGCACGAGCCCATGCAGGGTGGGGTTCCCTTTCCGGCTGGCGGGATCGGTTATCTCTCCTACGAGTTCTCAGCGAAGTGCGACACGATCCGCCTCGCCGACCGGCCCGACCCTCTGGGTAATCCGCTTGCCTCCTTCATGTTCGGTCACGTGTTCATCATCTTCGATCATTATACCGATGAGCTTCACCTGATCGGGGTCAACTACACGGAGCACGAGGTTGATCTGCGCGAGGCTGTCGACCGGGTCGCCGAGCGCATCCTCGACGCTGATTACGGGCACCTGACCCTCGACGACGGGCACTACGAGGCGAAAGTCGGCGCCGACCCCAAAGAGAAGGCGCGCTTTATCGACGGGGTGGCAACGCTGAAGGACGAGATTGTGGCGGGGAATCTGCTGCAGGCGGTCTTGAGTCGCAGGGTAGAAGCGGTGACCGAGCTTCCGGCCCTTGAGGCGTATCGAAGGCTCAGGACGGCGAATCCCGCACCGTACCTGTTCTTTCTCGACTACGGGGAGACACAGCTCTTCGGCGCTTCCCCGGAAGTGCACGTGAAGGTCAGAGGTGGCGAGGTTCAGATCAGACCTATTGCCGGGACGCGCAGGCGCGGGGCGACGGATGCCGAGGATAAGGCGCTTGAAAAAGAGCTCCTGTCGGATGAAAAAGAACTCGCCGAGCACCGCATGCTCGTTGACCTTGCTCGGAACGACATAGGGCGGGTGTGTTCCGAGGTCCGGTTGACCGAGCTCCTAAGCATAGAGCGCTACAGCCGGGTCATGCACATTGTCAGCGAGGCCCGTGGAACGCTGAAGCCGGGGGCCGACGGCATACACGCGCTGCGTGCGACCTTCCCGGCGGGTACGGTCTCCGGCGCGCCGAAGATCCGGGCGATAGAGACGCTTGATGCGATAGAACCGCATCGTCGGGGTTTCTACGCGGGGGTCGTCGGCTATGTCGAGCCCGGGGGCAACCTCGATACCTGTATTGCCATCCGATGTGCCATGAAAACGGGAAAAACGATGGTCCTGCAGGCGGGTGCGGGAGTAGTTTATGACTCGACCCCCGAGCGCGAGTATGAGGAAACACAGGAAAAGCTTTCGGCCCTCGCACGGGCTATCGGTCTGGAGGTATAGGCAATGATTCTGCTGCTTGATAACTACGACTCGTTTACCCACAACCTGTATCAGTATCTCAGCGAACTCACCGATGAAGCGGTCAAGGTGGTGAGAAACGACCGGATCACCGTGGATGAGGTGCGTGTGCTGTCTCCATCACGCATCATCATCTCTCCGGGGCCCGGACGTCCGGCTGAGGCTGGCATCAGCATAGACCTGATCAAGGCCTTTGCCGGTGAGATCCCCATACTCGGGGTGTGCCTCGGGCACCAGGCGATCGGTGAGGCCTTCGGCGGGCGCATCGTCGGTGCACAGCGCATCGTGCACGGCAAGGCAGAGCCCATGCGGCTTGACGGGCAGGGTGTCTTCCGGACCATAGGGAAGGCCGAGACCTTCATGCGATACCACTCCCTCGTCATTGACCCGGAGAGTCTCCCGGCCGAGCTCGAGGTGACCGCCAGAAGTCAGGATGATGAGATCATGGGGGTGCGCCACCGGGAGTACCTCGTGGAAGGCGTGCAGTTTCATCCCGAATCCATAGGCAGTGCCGCCGGAAAGGAAGTCCTCAGAGCCTTCCTGAGCTACCGACGCGATCCCTTCGATTATACCGGCACGCTGAATCATATTATAGCCGGGCAGGACCTGAGCTTTGCCGAAGCGCAGCGCTTCATGGAAGAGGTCACCGACGGGAGTCTGACCCCGGCCCAGATCGCCGGGGTCCTCGTCGGCCTGAACGCGAAGGGCATAGCCGCGTCGGAGGTGGCTGGATGCGCCTCGGTGCTGCAGCGCAGACGCGTACCGGTGACGGTGAGCGGAGAGACGCTTGATACCTGCGGCACCGGGGGCGACGGTCTTGGTACCTTCAACATTTCCAGTTTCTGCGCGCTCGTCGCGGCAGCCTGCGGAGCGAAAGTCGCCAAACACGGGAACCGCGCGGTCTCGAGCATCAGCGGGAGCGCGGACTTCTATCGTTCCCTGGGTCTGAACCTTGACCTGACACCGGCGGAAGCCGAGCGCTTTCTCGAGGCTGAGGGCTTCGCCTTTCTCTTCGCGCCCCTGTATCACAGCGCCATGAAGCACGCCGCCGTTCCGCGGCGCGAGCTCAAGATCAAGACCGTGTTCAATCTCATCGGGCCGCTTTCTAACCCCGCGGGGGCCGCCTACCAGCTGATCGGGGTCTTCGACCCGCGCTTCTGCCGCGTCGTCGCGGAGGCGGGCCGCGAGCTCGGGCTCAAGCGGGCGCTTGTGGTCCACGGTCACGACGGCCTTGACGAGATAAGCCCGGCAGCGATCACGTCTGCGGCCCTGCTCGAGCCTGACGGCAGCATCCGCGAGTTCGAAATCGACCCGGCCGACTACGGGATAACCGGCCACGATACCGCCGACCTCGCCGGCGGCACGGCCGAAGAAAACGCCGCTATGGCGCGCGAGCTTCTTGCAGGCTCCGGTCCGGCGGCGGTACGCGACGCGGTGCTTCTGAACGCCGGTGCGGCGCTCTGGGTTGCCGGAATAGCCGCCGACCTCGCCGACGGGGTCGCGCGGGTCAAAACGGCGCTTGCCAACGGGTCTGCGGCGGATCGCATCAACACGATACTGTCGCGGTCACACGGAACGACACCCGACGAGGGGGCGGCATGAGCGACGTAGATATTCTGACCCGCATCGCTACAAAACGCCGGGAGCGCGTTGCAGCCGAAGGCTACAGCCTCGCGTCCCTCGTTCCGGCCGAGCGCATGCACCCCGTAGTGCCATTCCCACGATCGAACTTTGTGATCTGCGAAATCAAGCGCAAAAGCCCCTCGCGGGGAACCATAGACGGGAGCATACAGCCGGTACGGCTCGCAGGGACCTACCGCGAGCTCGGCGCGGATGCGATCTCGATTCTCACCGAAGAGGATCACTTTGGCGGCAACCTGACCGACCTCATGGTCGTCAAGAAGACCTTCCCCGATCTACCAGTGCTCCGCAAGGACTTCCTGCTCGACTTGACCGACGTCGAGTACTCCTACCGCGCCGGTGCCGACTGCATCCTGCTCATAGCCTCGCTCCTGTCTGACGACGAGCTGTCGGCCATGTACCGGCGGGCGAGCGAACTCGGCATGGACGCTCTGCTAGAGGTGCACGATGAACGCGAGGCCCGGCGCGTTGCACCGCTTAAGCCCGGGCTCGTCGGGGTAAACGCCCGCGACCTCAAGACCTTCCGCATAGATCCACTCGGACCCGTGCGGGTCCGCCACGCGATAGACTGGCCCTGCAGCGTCGTCTACGAGTCGGGGATCTTCGAAGAGGAGCAGGCCGCACTCGCCTCACAGTCGGGATTCAGCGGTGTGCTCGTCGGTGAGTCGGTGGTGCGCGACCATACGCGCATCCCCGCGATCAAACGCGGCCTCGCGCTCGGCGCGCCTCCGGCGGCCGGCGTCCCCACCGGGTTCTGGTACCGCCTCACCGCGAAACGGCACCGGCGCCCCTGGGTCAAGGTCTGCGGCATAATGCGCGCCTCAGACGCTGCGGTGGCGGTGGAAGCCGGTGCCGACCTTCTGGGCTTTGTCTTCGCCGAAAGCCCGCGTCGCAGCAGCGCGGCCTGCGTCAGAGAGTGCGCGGGGCTCGACGCGCTGAAGGTTGCGGTTGTCGTCGCGCGTGACGGGAAGGACGCCGAGGCGGTGCTTCCGCTTGAGGTGCAGGAGCTACTCGCAGACGGTTATCTGGACGCGGTGCAGCTGCACGGTGATGAAGAACCGCATGAGTGCGCACCTCTTGCCTTCCCTTACTACAAGGCAATGCAGCTTCGCACGCCCGACGACGCGCAGGGGCTTGGCGAGTTCTACTGTCCGCGCTGTCTCGTTGACGCCTACAGTCGGGACGCGCGGGGAGGGACGGGTCGGAGACTCGACCCGGAAATCCTCGAAGCGGTCTGCGCGCAGGGGCCGCTCTGGGTCGCCGGGGGCATCAGGCCCGACAACGTACGCGAGCTTGTGCGGCGCTTCGGCCCGGAGCTTGTCGATGTTTCAAGCGGGCTCGAGGACGAAACGGGATACAAGGACGCACAGAAAATACGAACGCTGTTCACGGAGATCGAAGCGGCAATCGCTCAGGAGGCATCGGTATGAAGCAGTTGTACAACGACTTTTTCGGCGAGTTCGGGGGCCGCTACGTAGCAGAGGTGCTTCGTTCGCCGCTCGACGAGCTCGAGGGTGCCTTCGTCGAGGCGCTGTCGGACGAGGCCTTCATGAGCGAGTTTCATCGTCTGCTCGCGAGCTACGTCGGGCGACCGACGCCGCTTCTGCACGCGGAGAACGTGACCCGGGACGTGGGAGGCGCGCAGGTCTACATCAAGCTCGAAGGGCTCGCTGCAACAGGCGCCCACAAGATCAACAACGCGCTCGGGCAGGCGCTTCTCGCAAAACGCATGGGTAAACCCCGCATCATCGCCGAGACCGGCGCCGGGCAGCACGGAGTGGCAACCGCGGCAGTCTGTGCGAAGCTCGGGCTGCAGTGCCGGGTCTACATGGGTGAAGTCGACATGCGGCGTCAGAAACCCAACGTGTTCTGGATGGAGATGTACGGAGCAGAAGTCGTCCCGGTAACATCGGGCGCCCGCACGCTCAAGGACGCGGTAAACGAGGCCATGCGCGACTGGTCGGCCAACTTCGCCGACACACACTACCTGCTTGGAAGCGCCCTCGGCCCGAGTCCATTTCCCGACATGGTCAGGGAGTTTCAGAGCGTAATAGGAACAGAAGTCGTGTCGCAGCTTTCAGACCTCGGTGTGCGGCCGACGACGCTCGTGACCTGTGTCGGAGGCGGATCAAACGCCATGGGCTTCTTCTCTCCTTACATCGATCAGAGCGAACCCGAACTCATCGGCGTGGAAGCAGGCGGACGGGGGCCTGCACAGGGCGATCACGCCGCGCGCATGAACGGCCTCGGCACACCGGGCATCGTTCAGGGCTACCGCAGTCTCTTTCTCCTTGACAACGACGGGCAGGTCATGCCGACGCATTCGGTGAGCGCAGGCCTCGACTATCCCGGGGTCGGGCCGCAGCTCGCGCATCTCGGGCAGACCGGTCGCGTGCGTTTTGAGCGGGCGACCGACGCCGAGGCGCTCGAGGGGCTTCAGTACTTCGCGCGGAAGGAAGGCGTGATATTCGCGCTGGAAAGCGCACACGCGGGCATGGTGGCCATAAAGCGCGCGAAGGAGCTTACGCCCGACGACGCGGTCGTCATCAACATGAGTGGACGGGGAGACAAGGACCTCTTTATTACCGCGCGTGAACTGGACGCAGAGCGCTGGAAAGAGTTTCTGACCCGGGAGGTTGAGAGTCTATGAGTGACACGACACGGATCATGGCACACGTCATTCCCTGGTATCCCGACCGTGCGCAGAGCATGGACGCGGTCCGGGGACTCGTCGACGCTGGCGTTTCCTACCTCGAGGTGCAGTTTCCCTTCTCCGATCCGACCGCCGACGGGCCGGCGATACAGGCTGCGTGCAGCGACGCGCTTGAAGCCGGTTTTACCGTGGCCGACGGCTTTGCCTTCCTCGACGAGATCAGAAGCTTCACCGACATTCCGATCTTTCTCATGAGCTACGCGAGCCTGATATACCGACCGGGGGTACAGGCCTTCGTCGCGCGTGCGCAGGAACACGGAGTGGCAGGGCTCATTGTTCCCGACCTGCCGCCGGATTACGACGAAGGCCTGTACACGGCCTGCCGCGACGCAGGGATAGCCTGTGTGCCGGTGCTCGTGGCGACCTCGACCGATACGCGCGTGGACCTCGCGCTGTCGACACGGCCTGAGTACACCTACGTGGCGCTTCGGACCGGGACGACCGGGAGTCGCACCGAGCTCGGAGCGTTGAACATGGGCTTCCTCGAGAAGCTTGGAGCTTCGGGCACGAAGATCTTCGCGGGTTTCGGCATACAGGACGCAGAACAGGTGCAGGCCCTCGCACCGCACTGTGAGGCAGCGGTTGTCGGGAGCGCCTTCGTACGGACGATAGCCGCGGCGTCGGGTGGCGGCGTCTACGAGGCGGTAAAAGAGCGGGCTGAGTCGCTTCTGGGAAGGAAATGAGCGCGTTTGATTGATGGTCGGGCGGCAAAGCAGTACAATGGAGAGATCATGGAAGTAACAGTAACCAAAGACAATTTTGAAGACGAAGTCGCGAACTCGGACGTACCCGTTCTGCTCGATTTCTGGGCCGACTGGTGCATGCCCTGCAAGATGGTTGCCCCGGTGCTCGAAGAACTTGCCAAAGAATACGAGGGCAAGCTCACGATAGGAAAGGTCGATGTGGATTCGCAGCAGGAGCTTGCGAGCAAGTACAACATCGTCAGTATACCTACTCTTCTGCTCATGAAAGACGGCGAAGTCGTCAAGCAGCAGGTTGGTGCGGTTCCGAGGCCACAGATAGAGGACATGCTCAAGTCCGTTCTTTAGTTCAGGGCATGTGCACCTCAGTCGTGTTTTCTTCTCCCCAGCTTGATCCCCTCGTCGGCGCGGTATGCCAGTCAGTCGCGGAGCGTGTGTTAGCCGCTCCGGGGCTTCGATTCATGCTTCGCGTCGCCGTTGAATAGTCTATCCAGATAAGATCCTCAGGACGCGGGCGTACGCCCTCTATGACCCACGCTCCGGTGTCAACGAGTTCCTGCACCCGGCTTTCCATTCGGGCGCTCCCGAAACCTCTGTAGCGCTCATCACTCGCTGAGGTGCGGTTTGTCCACGCCACCGCATCGATCGGCGGTCCGGCCGGGTGTTCCCAGATTGCGAGCACGCCGTTGTTCCCCGGGAGCCCTGCCGCACCGGGTATCCAGATATCCCGCGCGTGATCCTGTGCATTCAGTCCTCCTGAAAGGTCGATTTCGTCTCCGAACTCGGATATCTCGTGTTCCGCGCCTTCGGGACGGAAATGCAGAAGGATGAACTCACCCGCACTGACTTCGACCGACGGGAAGATGAATCGGTCTATGTAGTCGCTCTTCGTACCGTTGGTCACCGTGAGTCCGCCGAGGTTTCCGTCGGAGAGAACGAGGACTTCGGCCATCTCCGGATGGTTTGCACTGCGCCGCGTTATGAACTCGTTGATCTGAAGCTGCGGAACGCGGTCGTTATAGCCGTAGGCAAAGGCTACCAGCTGCAGGCTGTTGCCGCGCGTGTCCTCAACCGCCGCACCGACCGAATAGCGGATCCCGGGGCGGGTCGGCCGGTCAAAGGCGAGGCGCACCTGCGATTCACCGTCGAGTGCGACGCGTATGCCGGGTGCATCATCATCCGTGTTGTCCGAGGTTTCATCGAACAGCTCGACTGCGAGCGAGTCGGCGACGACGGTCACCGGCTTGTCGAACTCAAGGACGAGTTCCTGCGGAGCCGCCATGGCGACCGAAAATAGTCGCGGGGGCCAGACATCCAGGTTCAGGTCGGGTCTCAGATCCCGCGGGGGCGAGCACGCGACAGCGAGCAGGGCACAGAGGGCAGGCGCTAAAACAGAGCGTTGTCGGAAACGGATGATCCGTGGCATCATACGCACAGTTCTCCTTGTACAGAGTAATACGCGCACACGCGCCGTTCTGATTGGAATAAATGCATCACGGGAGTGACCGCACATGGCCGGGTCATCATTATTTGAGCAGTACGGACAGTCTTTTACCCCGGGAGAGACCATTTTCGACGAGGGCGAAGACGGCACGCTCATGTTCATTGTGCAGTCCGGCACGGTAAGCATTACCAAGCGCATCAGCGGCCGCCAGGTGGAGCTCGCGCAGCTCGGGCGGGGAGAGTTTTTCGGTGAAATGGCCATTGTCAGCTGGGTAAAACGAACCGCAAGCGCAAAGGCTGTCGACGAGGTTCAGTTGCTCGCCTTTGACCGGCAGGGCTTTCTGGGGCTCATCTCCAAGAACAACAAGATAGCCATGAATGTCATAGATAAACTCTGCAGGCGCCTGCAGGGGGCGAACGATCGCATCGACACCATGGTGAATGCCAACTTCAGGCGCATGATCGCGTTGACCCTCTACGTCTGGTCTCTTGAGAGTCCGGATGAGCTCACCATGGACCGCGCGCAGACGATACAGGATGTGGCCGGGAACCTTGGGGTCGACCGTGATATAGTCGAGAATGTACTTAAGCAGTTCGTAGCCGCACTGATTTTCAGCGAGGATGAACAGACCATCCATCTTGAGAATCAGACAGCGCTTCGTCACGAAGCGGGCCTCGGCAGCTGATACAGATAAACTCGGGAGTCAGATATGTGTGGAATTATCGGTTATTGCGGACCCAAGGTTGCTGCCCCCATTCTCATCGAGGGACTGAAACGGCTTGAGTACCGGGGGTATGACTCCGCAGGAATCAGTGTGCTCGGCCCCGACGGGCGACACCGGATTGTCAAGAAAAAAGGCAAGATCCTGGACCTGCGTAAGGCGGTTCCTGCCGAACTGCCCGGAGGCACCGGTATCGGGCATACCCGCTGGGCGACACACGGCGAGGTTTCCGATCGCAACGCACACCCGCATACCGATGCGGCGGCTTCTGTCTCCATTGTACATAACGGCATCATCGAGAACTACAGCGCGCTCAAGCAGCGACTCCAGGGAAAAGGCTACATCTTTGTCTCGGAGACCGACAGCGAGGTCATAGCGCATCTTCTCTCGGACCTGTACGACGGAGACCTCGAACGCTCGGTGAAACACGCTGTATCCCTGCTGAAGGGCACCTACGGGATGCTCGCAATGCACGTCAATGAACCCGGCGTGATCGTCGGTGCGCGCAACGGCTCCCCGCTGGTGGTCGGTGTCGGAGACGGTGAGATGCTTATCGCAAGCGACGTCACCGCGCTTGTAGAACACACGAAGCAGGTTCTCTACATAGAAGACGGCGAAGTAGTGCGGATGACCGCAGACGGTCATCGCACCACAGACCTTCGCGACAAGCCCATAGACCGCGAGCTTCAGGTCATAGGCTGGCAGATCGAGGAAATCGAGAAGAACGGCTACGACCATTACATGCAGAAAGAGATCTTCGAGCAGCCCGAGAGTATCCTGCGGGCTATTCAGGGCAGGCTTGAGCCGGAGAACGCGACGGCCCACCTCGGCGGCCTGAACATGACCAGCCGGGAGCTGCTCGACATTGAGCGGGTCAAGATTATCGCGGCCGGGACAAGCTACCACGCCGGCCTCGTCGCCGCGTACGCGCTCGAGAGCCTCGCGCGGGTTCCCGCCGGCAGCGAGCTCGCGAGTGAACTTCGTTACCGCAACCCGATTGTCGAACGCAACAACGTGTATTTTGCCGTCAGCCAGAGCGGAGAGACCGCCGACACGCTGTATGCCATGCGCGAGCTCCAGCGCAAGGGTGCGCGGGTGCTTGGAATCTGTAACGTGGTCGGTTCGACCATACCCAGGGAGAGCGACGGAGGTGTCTACATACACTCGGGTCCCGAGATCGCCGTGGCGTCCACCAAGGCCTTTACGAGTCAGCTCAGCGCCCTGTATCTGTTTACCCTGCTGCTCGCCCGCATGCGGCACATGAGCTATGAGGCGGGGCTTCGCTTCATGCACGATCTCGAGCGGATTCCCGATCTGGTTCAGGAAGTCCTGACCCGCACGGAGCACGTACAGGAACTCGCCAAGAAATACGCTCAGGCGAAAAACTTCCTCTTTCTCGGTCGCGGTATTAACTATCCCGTGGCCCTCGAAGGGGCGCTGAAGCTCAAGGAAATCAGTTATATTCACGCGGAGGGCTACAGCGCCGCGGAGATCAAGCACGGGCCCATTGCGCTAATCAACGAGGAAACACCGAGTCTGTTCATAGTCCCCAACGACGGCCTGCGGGATAAGGTTATTTCGAACATGAAGGAAGTGAAGGCGAGAAACGGGAAGGTGATCGCCCTCGGAGTCGACGGAGACAACGAGCTCGCTGACATCGTCGACGACGTGATGTTTGTTCCGAAGACACACGAGCTGCTGTACCCCTACCTGACGGTTGTCCCGCTTCAGCTCTTCGCCTACTATACCGCCCTCGAGCTCGGCCGTGATGTTGACCAGCCCAGGAATCTTGCCAAAAGCGTCACCGTGGAGTAAGCGGGCCCGGATAGCGGTCCTGCTGTCCCTGCTGGCGGTGCTTCCCGCCTCGGCTGCAACGGGTGTGCTCGTGGAGGCACCGCGGCGCATCGTCGGGATTGAACTCTTTCCGGCCGTGCCCGTGCCCTACCTCCGTGCGCGCTACGAGCTTGCCGGTGTCGATCTCATTGTCTACTACACTGAAGCCGGGCTGCCACTGCCGGAAGACGCTGCGACCGTACAGTGCGGAACGCGGGTTCTGCGGGTGCTTGAGGATCCGGATCTGCAGGTGCGTGTGCTCGAACACGGCGGTGAAACGCTCATTTTCGCCTGGGATACCGATGTTGCGGTGGATCTGTGCCGAATTCTGCCGTCGTTTCTCGCTGATTTCGACTTTTTCCGCGACGCGCTACCCGGAGATCGAGGATCCTGGCTTCCGGCGACCATAGAGTGATTCATCACCACGGTTGAGGACAGTAAGGCCCGACGCATATCTGCCGAAAATCTATACATGCGTATCAGACCAGGTCTTGTAGCGCTTTTCGCGCTCCTGTCAACGTATGCAGTTTCGGCAGCAGATCTCGAGCTCACCGGTGCCGACCTTGCTATCCGCATGACTGAGGGGGGCTACATTCTCTCGGTTCGCGCGTTGCCCGACATAGGCTCGGTACTGTTGACCGAGTCAACCGAAGACCCGGCGCGCCAGGCCGCTTCTTTCGCGCTTCGAAGCCCGGTTGAGCATCCGCTGCTCGCAGGCGAACAGCGACTGCTCAACGGCGACGTGCTGAACGAGGCAAACACCGCGAAATCGATCATTTCGTCCTCGATACGCCCGCACGAACGTCTCGGAGAGGCTTTCGAGCTGTTCATACCCGAAACGGTCGTCTACGGCTATCCCTGGTCGCGTGAGGGCAGCATCAGCGTCGGGGACGGAACCTGGCTCAGCGTGCGCACCTTCGCGCTCCCCTACGGTGACTATAGCGGCGCGTTCCGGGACAACCCCTTTCGCATGCGGGTCTCTTTTCTGGAACGCCCGCCAGAGCCGGAACCCGAGCCGGAACCGGTCGTTGAACCCGAACCCGAACCGGAGCCTGAACCTGAGCCTGTCGTTGAACCCGAGCCCGAGGTGCGTGAGCGTATCGTCGAGGCCCGCCCCGACGACGATCGTCTCGATGAAGACGCGATCCGTGAGTTCCGTCGTCTCGCGCGCGCGACCGACGGGGACGAACGCTATGTACTCGAAGCCGATGATCTCATTGGCGCGGTTCTCGACCCGATTGAAGATGCCGGCCCGGCTGCCGAAGTCGTACTCGTAATCGATACCACCGGCAGCATGGGAATATGGGTCGATACCATACGGGAACAGCTTCCGACTGCAGTGGACGCGCTGTACGAGCGCATCCCCGACCTGGCGGTCGGTATAACGCTGTTCAAGGACTACTTTTCGGTGTATCTGAACCGGGTTCTTCCCTTCGAGCACGATGCCGAATCAATACGGGCAATACTCGAAAATGTTTCGGTAGGCGGAGGTGGGGATATACCCGAGGCGGTGCACGAAGCGCTCTACGCGGCGATTCACGGCTATGACTGGGCCACGGAAGAACGCCATATCGTGCTGATTGGAGACGCCCCGCCGCATCCGCGCCCGCGGGGAAACATCACCTTCGAGAGTGTCGTGATAGCGGCGGCTGAGCACGAGGTGAGGATACACACCATACTGTTACCACCGGACCGCCAGCGATAACGACGGGCTATGGCAGATCCGGCGACGCGCCCGGAGCGGCTGACGGTGGTTCTGAGCCTCCCGGTGGAGGATCAAAGTCAGGGCCTTCGCCTGCCTCGATGCGATCGAGAAAGCGCTGCGACAGCACCGGGGGCCAGGGCGGGAGCTGCGCCTGAGCCTGAGAAGACCCCTCGTAGCGTCGCAGGACCGCTTCAAAGTATGGTCGTGCGCCTTCGAGGTCTCCCTGTCGATAACGCAGGAACCCGAGCTCGTACTCGGCGACGACCGCAACATCGGGACTGTCGCCGAACCGGTCCAGTGCCGTCTGGTAGTAGACGTCGGCCGCGCGAAAGTTGCTCTGATCGATCGCTTCCTGGGCTCTCTGAAAAAGCTCAGGTGCAGTGAGATCCTCGGGAATATCCGTTGGAACGGTTGCACATCCAAAGATGAAAATAACTGTCGCCCATGCAAGGGCGGTCCGTCGTGCGTTCCGTGTGTTCATACGCTAGTACTATACCTCAAGCCGAGTGTATCAGACCAGGTGCGTAGATGTGCACCAGGTAAGGGTGATAGTCATGGGACCTGTTCAGGGTGTTCATCAATAATCGTGATCGGGCTCGGTGCCTGTTTGACCGCGTCGAGCGCCGCGATTTTTTCCAGAGGCGCACTGAGCTTCGATTCCTCGGTACGGTGCAGCGTAATGACAACCTGCACAGGTTTCGGGGGGGTACTCTCATCCGACTCGGCCTGCATGACGCTCGCTATGGATATCTCGTGGTCAGAAAGTATCTTCGTGATGCGGGCGAGTGTCCCCGGTGTGTCATCCACGAGCATCCTCAGGTAATAGCGGTGCGCGAGCCGGTCGGCAGGAACGACCGCTACGGTATCGTGGCTGTCCCAGGCGCAGGAGTGCTCGAAGATCGGGGCGTAGGTTCCGCGGGCTATGGATACGAGATCCGCGATTATGCTCCCCGCCGTCGGGGCGCCGCCGGCTCCACGGCCGTAGTACATGGTGTGTCCGGTGACCGTTCCGTAGACACTGACCGCGTTGAACGGACCCGAGACCCAGGCGAGCGGATGTTCGCGCGAGATAAACGCAGGTCGCACGAAGAGGCTTACCCCGTCGTCGTGGCGTTGTGCTACCGCGAGTAGCTTTACCACGTAGCCGAGGCGCGCGGCGTGTGCGATATCTTCGCTATTCAGACTGTCGATACCCACCGTCGGAATGTCGTCCGGGTGGCAGGCCACACCGAATGCGAGCCGCGAGAGAATAGCGAGCTTGTGGACGCTGTCGGTTCCGTCCACGTCGAGGGTCGGGTCTGCTTCCGCGTAGCCCTCCCGCTGTGCCTCGGCGAGCGCCTCCCGGTAACTCGATCCCTCCTGAACCATGCGGCTGAGGATGTAGTTGCTCGTGCCGTTGACGATGCCGAACAGGGCATCAATGCGGTTTGCCGTAAGTCCGTCGTACAGACTTCTGACAATGGGGATGCCACCGGCGCACGACGCTTCAAATGCGATCGTCACCCCGGCCTTCCGGGCTGCTTCAAAGAGCTGCGTTCCCCGCTCGGCGATCAACGCCTTGTTCGCGGTAACGACGTGTTTTCCGGCGGCAATCGCGGCGCGGATAATCGCCTCACCGGTTTCGACACCGCCGACGGTCTCGACGACGATGTCCGTATCGGGGTCTTCGAGAGCGGATTCAAGGTTCTCGCGGAACAGCGTTTCGGGGAATCCGTGCCGCCTCGCCGATGCGAAGGTGCGGCTTACGATACCGGTAAGGCGAAGCGATACGCCGCTTCGTGCCTGTATGATTTCGGGTTGTCCGAGCAGGGTCTCTACGGTCGCGCCACCAACCGTTCCACACCCCACCACAAGGACGCCTGCCTCGGGCTTTTTCATAGTCCTCGAATGCTACTGAGGCTTCGGCACCGCGTCAACCAAACTCAAGCAGACGGCTGTTCGCTCCGATTCTAGTTATGTGTACTGCTCCCGTCTGCTCCGAACCGCGATACTCCTGCTGACTCTGCCGGCAATCTCCCTCCCGGCGCTCGAACTCTACGATGCCGACCGGGATCTGCTCCTGCTTCGGGAGGCTCGCCCCTGGCTGCAGGACCGTTCTGACGGCATGGAGCTTCTGCCCTTCGATCTTATTGGAGGCGGCAGCGTCCTGCAGCTGCGCCACGGACAGACCGTCATTCACCTGGCGCCCGACTCACTGCTTCTGATCGAACAGGTTGATGATGATATTCTCGTGCTGCGGCTTCTCTCCGGTTCTGTGTCCTTCGGCGCGCGTTCACCGGAGACCGGTCCGGATTTCGCGATCAGGGCGGCTGACCTCACCGTCGATGTCACCGGGACGTCCGGCGAGATACAGCTGAGCCACGCTGAAGGCGTACGCGTGACTGTCTCCGAGGGAATAGCCTTCGCGATGCGTGACGCCCACGCCAGAGAGTCGGTGGCGACTCCCGCGCAGTTTGCTACTCCGCGGCGGGCACTTCAGTACGATGTCGAACACGCCCGTTTTGTCTCCGTGCCGGTGGATGCGCATGCTTCGGTACCCGGCGTCGGCCCGGGCGTTACACAGGCGGCCGCGCTGCGGGAACAGATTCGGGGCGACCTCGAAGCGTTCACGTCCTTGTATTACACGGCCCGGGGGAACAGGGATCGCTTTGACGATGCGTTTGAACGCGACCGCGGTGGTCTGGACGTCGAGGAACTCACCGGTTACGGCGCCGACGAACTCAGGCCGGCTCTGACGGCCGCGTACAGACTGTTTCCGCTCTATTCTGCACTCGAAGGAGCCGGGTCGCTGCGAAACGCCCTCATGCGGCGTGTTCCGGCCCGTCCGCCGGTCGCAGGCAGGGACGCACACGAGGAGTCGATATCCGACAGTCTCGGGGTGTTCATCGAACGGTTCTCCGAGCTCGCCTATCAGGCGCGGATTTCCGGCCTGTCCGCCGGGGCGGATTACGAGGCTGCCGACTAGAACAGCGTTACATCTTCCTGTTTCGGGCGTATCGTCTGCAGTTTGGCGAGGTACTGTTCTTCCTCGTGTTCGACTTCGGTTTTCACCGAGCCGGCGAAACGCTTCAGGAGGATCTTCGTCGTCTTCGGAAAGAAAAGAACCTTTCGTGCGGTGGTGCCACCGACGTCCTGCGACTCTATCTGTATACCTTCGGCTTTCAGGAATCCGAGGGCAAAGTCGATGTTACTCTGGGGGATGGTGAGGCCGTTGGTTGCCGGCTTTGAACGAAGGACCGAACCGCCTCCGAAGACCTTTGCCCGCAGGCGCTTCCGGTCACACCCAGCTTTCAGGAGCCCGTTGATCAGAAGCTCCATCGCAAACATTCCGTACTTGCCGCTGCCGCTCAGATAGTTGTCCGGGCGGTCGAGATTACCCGGAAGCATGAAGTGGTTCAGCCCGCCGTAGCCCGAGATGCGATCGTACATAGCGACTGCAATGCAGCTGCCGAGTACCGTGGCAATGATTTCATCATCACCCGATACATAGAACTCTCCCGGATGTATGGTGATCATGCGTTTGCCGAACTTCGAGTGCAGATGTGTGAACACGGGCGATTTTACCTGTACTGGATCTAGAAGAACGTAATGTCTCCCGAGCCGATTCCTTCTTCAATTTCAAGCCCCGCGAGTTTCCCGGCGGTTTCCTTATGGGTAAATATAGTGAATCGTGCGATGATCGACTGCAGGCGTTCGCTCTCAATGTTCCATTCCGAGAGGCCGTTTCGCTGCAGGATGCGTTTTCGTTCTGAGGCGGCCTGATCGCGGACGCTCAACAGCGAACTGCGCACGCGCTCAATCTCCTCTGCAAGAGATTCCAGTTTCGTGTAGTCCCGTTTTGACTCTTCGAAGAGCGAGAGAAAGTCATTGGTGAACACTTCGTAGTCGCTCACGCTCTGCATGAGTAGTCTGCGGGCGTCCTGAAAGCGGTCGTAGCAGGCGCGAATCCGGCTCGCAAACACATGGACCATGTGTGATTCTTCGGTCAGGATTACGCCGAAATCCCCGAGGACCCGTTCGGCGACCGCCATAAACGAGGATGTCGTGTCTACGCCGTTCTGTACGTCGGCCTCAATTCTCGCAATCAGCGCAGTCATTTCGTCCACGGTGGCGCTCATGTTCTGCAGGACGCTCTGCTTTGCAACCTCTATGCGGCTGTGTATATCCACGCTGCGAAACCGGTTCAGAAGTACGCGGAAGGTGCGAAAGCCCTCCGACAGCCGCAGAACATCTTTCGTCAGGACCTTTGAGCGTTCGGCGACCCGCCGCTTCTCGCTGAGACTGGCGTCGAGGTCGTCGACCAGACGTTGCAGCCGCCGCAGCGCCAGATCGTAGAGGTGCTGTACCGAGCCCTCGTCACGCGAGTTCCCGTCGAGAAATCTGTGCACGTACGCGCTGCGTTCCTTCTCCGTGTTCTCGATGATCTCAGTCGCGCGGTGAGACTCCTGCCGGAACACCGCGACGCTTTCAAGCAGCTTCGAGCGCACGTCGGTCAGAATGTCGTTGCACAGGTCGGGGAGCTGCATGAAAAACGTGAGCTCATCCAGCGCGGCCTCGTCGCTGGTGAGCGTCGTTATGTCGGTAAGTTCCCGCAGGGAGATCAGTACGTGGTCTATGGACTGTTTGATTATGTCGTGAAGCTGCACTTCTTCCATGATGCGCTGCAGCGGTTTCCTGACCTCTGTGGCACCGGCGCTGATGTCCCCGAGTCGCGCAACCACCTCTCCTATCCCGTTCTGCAGCAATGAAAAGCTCTCCTCGAGTCGGTCACCGGCGGTGCTGAAGACATCTTCCTGCTTCTGTGCGGACTGCTCCATGTTGCTGCGATAGGTCTCGAAGACACTGCGGAGGTGCCGGCCACGTTCGTTGATTTCCTCGCTCAGTGCGATCGTTCGTTCTGCGAGGCGCTTGAGCTCTTCGGTAATGAACGAAAACGCCTTCCCCGCGGTTCCGGCCTTGATGCTCGCGGTCATCGCGTTAATCGAGATGATCTCCATTTCGATGGAGTCTTCCTTGATTTCGTGTATGTTGCTGTCGAGACTCTTCAGACTTTCCAGGGCATCGTGCAGTTGCGCGAAGCTTTCCTGGTCTTTTGCTCTCATTTCGCCGAAACCGGCGGAGGCGTCCTGTATCAGTTCTCTCACGTCCGAGATCGCACGCTTCAGGCATTCGCGGGCTGTGGTTTCACCACACCCGTTATCGCCCTTCAGCGTGGTTGTAATCTCGCTGCTGCCTGCGAGTCCGAGGTCCATTTCTTTCAGAAGTCGCGGAAAATTGTGCCCGATTCTGAGATACGAGCTTTCAGACTGCACAATGAGTTCCTGAAGCGCTGCCTGTATCTGTTCCCGGAAATCAAAACTGAAGGATGACATAGAGGGCTAGAGTATACGGTGATCCGGCCGTCGCCGCAATCTGTCCAATCGCTCCAAGCTGACACAAAAAAAGCCGACCCCCCGTAAGGGATCGGCTTATCCTGATTATGGATTCGAAGCGATCTGAATCAGATCTCTACCGGAATGTCTGCGACTGCACGGAGACTCTGTTCGGTTTCCGGATCGAAGAACGTTACCTTGGAGAAATCCGGGACGAACTTGCCCTGGTCGCCGACAGACAGAATGATCGAAGGCTCGACGCGTCCGACGAAGTTGTGATTGCCGGTGTTCAGGAAGAGGTGCGTCTCTGCACCGAGCGGCTCAACGACTTCGACCGTAGCCGGAATGTACGTACCGTCTTTAGCTTTCTGGTCGTACTTCACGTCCTCGGGTCGGATGCCGAAGATAAGGTCCTTGCCAATGTAGTCCTTGGCGATGCTGGCGAGCTCACCCTGAATCATCATCTTGAAGTTACCTTCGTCGATCCAGGTCTTGCCGCCTTCTTCGGTGATCTTCACGCTCATGAAGTTCATCGGAGGTGATCCGATGAATCCTGCTACGAAGCGGTTGACCGGGTTGTTGTACAGCGTCAGCGGATCACCGATCTGCTGAATAAGCCCGTCTTTCATGACGACGATCTTGTCACCCATGGTCATGGCTTCGACCTGGTCGTGCGTAACATAGAGCATGGTCGCCTGCAGACGGTTGTGAAGGCTCGAGATCTCTGCACGCATCTGTACGCGAAGCTTCGCGTCGAGGTTTGACAGCGGCTCGTCGAAAAGGAAGACCTTCGGCTTTCGCACTATGGCCCGTCCGACTGCAACGCGCTGTCGCTGACCACCACTGAGTGCCTTGGGCTTGCGCTCAAGAAGCTGTTCGATGTCAAGAATACGGGCAGCTTCGTCAACACGCTTTTTGATCTCGTCCTTGGAGAACTTGCGGATCTTCAGACCGAAAGCCATGTTGTCGTACACGCTCATGTGCGGATACAGCGCGTAGTTCTGAAAGACCATTGCGATGTCGCGGTCTTTCGGCGGAACGTCGTTAACGAGTTTGCCGTCGATGATGAGCTCGCCCGAAGTTATGTCTTCGAGACCTGCAACCATGCGAAGCGTAGTCGTCTTACCGCAGCCCGATGGACCGACGAGAACGACAAATTCCTTGTCCTTAACGGTAATATTCGCGTCTTTAACCGCCTGAACATTACCTTCATAAATTTTGTTGATGTTCTTCAACTCAACGTTTGCCATGGAATACCCCCATTCGGCGTTATATTAGTATTTCCGATGGTAAATGCTATATTTCTCGATGTCAACGAAATTTAGCCCGATAGGGGCTAATTGCGACTGGATGGTCGTTCCTGCTGTCTGAGCCAGGTCTGAATGCGGTTTTCCGGCGATCCGGTGTATTCTCCGAGGCGGATCTGCTCCTGCATCCATGGTATCACCGCTTCATCGCGCATTCTCGGCCACATCTGCGGATATCTCGCGGGCCATCGGAGTGTGGATGCTGGCGGTATGCGACCGAGCATGTAGGGATGTAGTTCGAGCAGGTCGCGTTCGTTGACTCTGACGATGGAGCTGAATCCGCCTGCAATACCCGGGGAACCGTGATCCGACACGGCGGCTGCCTCAAGCAGTTCGTGCTGTGTTTCGCGGTTCAGCAGCCAGCGTATAAATGCCCTGGCGCCGGCACTGTTAAGCGCGCGTTCCGGAATTCCTGCCATGACAAGGGAGTCGGGGACTGAGATGACGCCGTCACGCGCTACCCATCGCAGATTCAGGTTCGGCCGCTCGGCATTGCTGCTTCCGAAAAAGTCCTGTCCGGTAGTAAACGCGAAGCCTATGCGACCGTCGTTCACGAGATCAACGCGCGGTCGCGTCAGGTAACGTCTGTGGAAATCATCCGAACGTTCGGGCCCTTCGTTCAGCTCAACGACCCACTCACCGGCAAAGGAAAGCGCGTCCCGGAGCGGTTCACTGCTCCAGAGTATTCCACCGCCGGGCCCCTGACGAAACGCGACCCGGTAGGCATCTGCGAGCACCCGGGTGAAATCGTCGTCCCACAGCGGCGAGTATCCCATGCGTCCCGTTCCGGCGGAGCCCGGTTCGTTGAAGGCAGCAGCCGCATCCCGAATGTCATCCAGCTCGAGATACAGCCTGAACTCGGGGTCAGGTGTAATCGCATCGGTAAACACCACCGCCGGCAGATCGAACGATACCGGGAGCAGGCGTTGTACGTTTCCGAATCGCCCCATGGCGAGAAACCCGGGATAGAACTGCTGTGGTCCCCCCGAAGCGGCGACGACTGATCCTATCTCGGCGAAAAGCTCCTCGGCTGCGGCCTGATTCAGATGTCTTCCGATGACAAGATCGGGTGTGGCATCGCTGTCCTGCAGGGTGCTGAGCAGCTGTCTGCGCGATTCGACCTCGACGGTAAAGGTATCCTGCTGCTGGTTGAACAGGATTGCATAGTCGAGCATCTCGGGCATATCCGTCCAGATTCGCACACGGGATACCGGCTCGTCCGCGCAGCCGGCAAGAATCGTTACGAACAGGACAGCGAGAACGAAGGGCCGAAAGCGGTCAGTGCGTCTGTTCTTGCGAAATCGCTTCAACAACATCGAATATTTCACCGTACAGCGTGGGAAGATCGTGGTTGTCAACACTCGCGAAGGCAACTCTCAGATAGCGATTCTGTATCGAAATCGTTCCGATACCGCGCTCAAGAAGGGCGATCCGTATCTGTTCCGCATCGAGGTCTCCACAATCGAAGCTCATAAAATAGCCCGCGTTGCAGGGGAGTGCCTGCAGAGGCCCCTTGTACTTCGCGATGATCGACTGCACCGTATCAAAACGTGCGTGCATGTCTTCGTAGATCCTTCGTTTTTCTTCCTGCCAGTCCGGATCAACAAGCATGCGGAGCAGAATATTCTGCCCGAGCGTATTGCCGTTCGAAACCGAAGCCCTGATGCTCCCGGTGAGTTTCTTCTCGAATGCGTCGTAGTGAGCAGCCGTCAGGCCCTGTGCCGCAATGGTAATGAACCCGAGCCTCAGGCCCCAGAGGTACTCTTCCTTCGTGGCGCCGTCGACCTTGCACGCGAGGATCCGCTCGTGCAGATTCGCGCAGCGTGCGAAAAGCGATTCCTGATACACATCGGTCTGATAGTACAGGCCGAAGTATGCATCGTCGGTTACGACGATCAGGTCCGTGCCTTCTTCGGCAAGATCGTAGAGCACTTTGATGATGCTTTCGGTCTCTTTCTGTGTCGGGGCGTATCCGGCCGGGTTGTTCGGGAAGTTCAGCAGAACCATGAGCTTCCCGGCGCTCCGGTTTTTCTCACACGCTGCACGGAACCCTTCGGTATTGAACGCATTCGATTCATCGAAAAACGGAAAGGTCACGATGCGTGCTTCCCGGCGGGTTTCGAGCATGAGGCGGTAGTTGCCCCAGAACAGGTCCGGCATGATGATACGATCATCGGGGTCAACGAACAGTTCGCCGAGCTGGAAAATACCGTTGGTCAGCCCGGACGTGAGCACGGGTTTCAGCATCGGGGTATCGGCGAGCGAGGGGTTCTTGCGCCGGATCTCGGACTCCCATTGTGTCCTCAGATCCGCAATGCCGGCCGTCGGCGAATAGGCAACAGATTCCTTTGCGGAGAATCCGGGTATCTGTTTCGAGGCGGTCTCGGTGAGGATGGGCTTGCCACCGGCGTAGGCCATACCAACGGTCGCGTTGAAGCGTGTTGCCTTAACCCCGGCCTCTGAAGCCTGGGCGACGATGCCTTTCGGGAAATATGAGCGCAGGCCGTACTCGCTCAATACGCGGCCGATAACCGTACCTTCAAGCAGTGCGTTGAGTTCTCGTGCGAGTTGATTCATAGTTGCACAACCATATCGTGTACAAGCGAGCTGCGGCAATACGAGAGCCGCGTTTTTAATTGTCCAATACCTCTAAGAACTTGACGTTGCCGGTATCCACGCGTACTCTATGCCGGTATGGCCGAGAGCACCCGAAAGGCCACCGATGCAGGTTCTGATTCGGTGTCCGACGAAAACGAAAATATCCTGGAGAAACTTCTTTCGATTGTGTTCGGAGGTAACAACCCCGAGCGGCAGCGGAAGCGTCAGCTCAAGCAGATCGGGAAGGAACTCGGCCGGAGTAAATACAAGTTCTATCGCGCCAGGGGCGATCTCGCGATGCCCGGTCTCGCGAAGTTTTTTTTTGATATCTATGCCGTCATCGGGCCGGCTCGAAGTCTGCTTCAGAACGCCCGTGACAGTCAGGGCCTTCGGGACCTGGTTGTAGAGCATTTCTTCACTGAGGAACAGCAACGCTTCCGTGACGCATTCACCGAGGAAACGATCAGGGAACTGGCGGAGAAAGAAGATCCGAAACAGGTGGTAGCCAGAATCAAAGCGGCTATGCAGCAGTTCTACACGTCCTTTGACTCACAGTCGGTCGAGCGCACAAACAGGACGTATACACTGCTGCGGCAGTTCCTTGACTTTGTCCTGTTCGACTACTATTTCGTTCTGCGAAAGTTTGATGCGTCGATCGGTGAGGACAGTTTCGATCTTCAACCGAAGTTCGAGCCGATTAATGCCTCGTATGTCAGCGATGATATCAAGGATTTTCTTGAGATTTTCCTGTCCCTTGAGCTCGAATCCGACTGGGGCGATGTCCTCGATGTTCTTCAGCAGTATCGTGCTGTTGACGTCATAGACCGTAAAGCGTGGAAGAAGCTCGTGGTCATGCTGGCGAATGTGCGAAAGTCGGACGTTCTTGCACAGGTCGTGCGACTGGCCGACGGGGATCCGTATTATGAGCCCACCATTACCACCGGCAGGCATCGGATTCTTGAACCCTACCTGGAAAAACTGAAGATACAGGCAGAAGCACATTTACGGCAGATCTCGCTGGAAAAACGAAACAGGAAAATCGAGCGGCTCTGTCAGGAGGTTTTTGGAAAGACCGCGGTCAGCCGCGCGAAATTCTATACGGACAAGGCAAACGTAACGCTTGGCCCTCGCGTCGGCACAGGTTTCGTCTATCTGGACGCGTTCAACTATCTCAAAGCCTTTCTGATCGACTACTTCAAGAAAGACGTCCGGGAGTTGCAGGATCTGCTGGTCATTCGGGGAAAGTGGACCGAGCCGCTTGCGAGTCAGCAGCTGAGCGACTGCTTTCACAGCCTCATGGATTTATCCGCGAAAATCGTGCAGTTTGACGACAGCCTGTCCGACGAGGGCGAGCTCGGTATGAAGCTCAAAAAAGCGATCGGGCGGTCATCGGAGCGCGACAAGGCGTCTCAGAAAGTTGTTGCCACAATTGTTGAGGAGATCGATGCACACGCGAAGCGCTTGATCAACGAGTCCGGGCAGCATCTTATTTCCATCGGGAAGACGCTGAAACTTGCTATTGAAGATCGGAAGAAGAAAAAACCAGAGCTTCTGATGAACTGGAAAGAGGTAGAAACCTACTCGGAAACATCCATAGACGAACGCATGGCGTCGGTCTACCGCACCGTCTATTTCTTTATGCAGCTCCTGCAGCTGACCATGAAACAGTAAAATAGCCGTTTCAGGCGATGGCCTCCGAGGCAGCCGCAAACAGATCAAGCGAGTCGCTGTTCGACTGCCGCTCCAGCGAAAGCAGGTACCGCTTCCGGTCGCGTCCGATTTCAAGAGGCAGATGCCGGGCTCCGTATTTTCCTATGCCACCGCTCGTTGGTAGAACCCGGTGGCAGGGGATGAGAATGCAGATCGGATTCTCTGCCATGGCGTTACCGACAGCCCGTGCAGCCCGGCTACGACCGATACGCGCTGCCAGTTCGCTGTAGGTCGTTGTTGAACCGTAGGGTAGTTTACAGAGTTTTTTCCAGACAGACTGTTGAAACTCAGTGCCATCGACCCGTGTTTCCAGCGAAAACGCGGTTCGTAAACCCTGGAAATACTCATCGAGCTGGAGCTCAAGCTCTCCGCAGGCGTACTTGTTTGTCTCGAAATCAAGATGTGGTGCCCAGGGCAGAAACTCGACAAAACTGACCCTGAGGACGCGCCCCCGGCGATCGACGGCGAGGTAAAGATCGCCCAGGGGAGAATGATAGGTATGGCAGTACACGACTTCTTTCTGTCTCGACATGGTCGGTCTCCCGGATTTCAGTAGACAGAATATCTGTTCAATCGACAATCTGTATACACAAACAGAAAAAAAACCTGGAAATCCGTTCGTGGAACGCGGAACGCGTTTCGCGCCATGCGCCATGCGGCGCGGGGAGACGGTCTACACGACGTACTCGGCGAGAACCTGCCTGAGCTTGCCCCCCAGTTCAGCCCGAACATGAACCTTGTCCTGTTCCATGACTTCAGTGATCACGCGGCCTTCCCGGTGAAGCATGGCCACAAGATCCCATCGGTCCGGCGGAATGACCAGGTCGGCTTCGACTCTGCTGCTCGTAACCAGCTCGGCGATACGTGCACGCAGGTCGTCTATGCCCGCTCGGGTCAGACTGCTTACCGGCACACCTTCGTCAACCCCCGCCACGTGCACGGATGCCTGTGCGATCGACTCCCTGTCGTAGCCGAGCAGATCCATCTTGTTCAGCACGACGACAATGGACGCGGTGTCTGCTCCGATCTCCGAAAGCACAGCCCGTGTCGTCGCGGCTTCATCCGCCGCCTGCGGACTTGAGGCGTCGACGACGTGGAGCAGAATGTCGGCGCGGACTGTTTCCTCGAGGGTACTCCGAAACGCTTCGACGAGATCGTGAGGCAGCTTTCTGATAAACCCGACCGTGTCGGTGACAATCACCTCGACGCCACCGGGCAGCACCATACGCGATGACTTCGGATCAAGCGTTGCGAAGAGCTTGTCCTGTCTGAGTACCTTCTTGCCGGTGAGCGCGGTCATGAGGCTCGATTTGCCGGCGTTCGTATATCCAACAAGGGCGAGGGTAGGTACCGGTACCGCTTCGCGTTTCTGTCGCATGGTCGAACGGTGACGACGGACCTCAGCCAGTTCCCGTTCCAGCTGCTGCTGCCGGGCGGTTATTCGCCGTCGGTCGATTTCCAGCTGGGTTTCACCTTCGCCCCGTGTGCCCTTCGTACCACCACGCTGGCGCGACAGGTGCGTCCATGCGCGCCGCAGACGCGGCAGCTGGTAGGCGAGTTCGGCTTTCTCGACCTGCAGGCGTGCCTCCCTGGTGACCGCGTGTTCGTGGAAAATCTCGAGAATGATCTCGTGGCGGTCAGAGACGGCGACCCGGGTGCGTCGTTCAAGATTACGCTGCTGAGAAGGCGAAAGCTCATCATCAAAAATGAGTGCCTCTGCTTCAAGCTCGTCAGCGAGGCTGGCCAGTTCATCTGCCTGTCCGCTTCCGATAAACAGTCCGGGATTCGGTGTGCTCCCGCGAAGCACCTTCGTGTCGAGGACGGTGTAGCCGAGCGTATCAACCAGGCGGGCAAGTTCCGCCACATGTTGCTGTGCTTCAGAAACCGTCATTTCCTTGTGTCGGACACCGACCAGGATCACCCCGGGTGGAGCGCTAGTATGTTCAATCATGTCTGATGACATTCTACCCGGAATGAGGCACATCGGGCAAAAGGTACGGTCGCCGTCGTGCGCATAATCCTGTATACTCTGCACGTGCATTGTGCGAGAAAAAGACCGGCAGGAAGAGTAGTATCGTGAAAAACGCCAGAGAAGTTATTGCCTCGCGGCTCAGCTGTCGAGCATTCGACGGACAGCCCTTGTCGGCTGAGGATGAAGCACAGGTTCTCGACCTGTTGAAACAGGTAAACGATCCCCCGTTCGGATCACCGGTAGGGCTTGCGCTTGTTCCCGCTGATGACGCCATGATTGCCGACATCTCCGAGCGGGCACCCTACGGTGTGGTGCATAATCCCGCCCAGTTTATAGTCGGCTACGTGCAGAAGGGTCGTCACAGTATGGAAGATTTCGGCTTCGTACTCGAGCAGGCGGTACTCCACATCGAGGCGAGTTTTGTGTCTACGTGCTGGCTTGGAGGAACCTTCAACCGCGGTGGATTTGCGAAGGCGCTCGGTCTTGACCGGGATGTGCTCATTCCCGCCGTCGTGCCCATCGGGTATCCTGCCCGTCGCCGGACCGTCAGTGACGGGTCGATCCGCTTTGCAGTCGGTGCGCGCAAACGGAAACGCTGGTCGGAGCTCTTTTTCGAGGTGGAGTTCTGGGATGATGATGACAAACCCCAGTCTTCGCCGTATCCGCTGACTCCGGCGTCCGCCGCAGATTTCGAGGCCATGCTGGAGGCAGTTCGTCTTGCCCCATCGACCTCCAATCAGCAGCCCTGGCGTGTGTATCGCTACAGCGCCGACAGTGGCCCCGATCTGCTGCATCTGTTTGTGGCTCGGACGGCGGGATTCGACAAGGCAATCAAGGACGTGGATATGCAGCGTATCGACGCCGGCGTTGCCATGGCTCACTTTTCCGCGGTCGCCGATGAACTGGGCTTCGGAGGCGCGTGGACGGAACGGAAACCATCCTGGATGCCGCGCGGTGTTGAGTACGTGTCGACCTGGGTGGAAAACTGACGACCTGCTACGGTGTCCTCATGTGCTTCTGATAGGCTTCCCAGGTTGTTTCGACGAGGGTCTCCGGGTCCGAGAACAGCGTATCCCAGCTGAAGCTGTGTGATGCCATGCTGCTCGATGCGACAAGCCTCGCCGGATCGCCGGCGCGTCGCTCCACAATCCTCGACGGGATTTCCTTTCCGGTCACACGGCGCGCCACTTCGAGCATTTCCTGTACGCTGTATCCCTGTTCACTTCCAAGGTTCACCGCGATACTTTCGTGTGTTTCGAACAGATAGTGCAGCGCAGCCACGTGGGCGTTCGCCAGATCCGTTACGTGCACGTAATCGCGAATACAGGTTCCGTCCGGCGTATCGTAGTCGTTTCCGAATATCGAGAGCTCTTTCCGTGTGCCTGCGGCGACTTCCATGATAACCGGCAGCAGATTCGCCGGGTTGCGTTCGAGCCCTCCGATCCGCCCGTCGGTATCGTACCCGGCTGCGTTGAAGTAGCGCAGGCACGCGCTCTTGAGCCCGGTTAGTCTGTCGTACCACCCCATGATCCGCTCGATCTCAAGCTTGGTAAACCCGTAAAAATTTTCCGGGTTGGTCGGATGGGCTTCGTCCACCGGAATGTACTGCGGCTCCCCGTATACGGCGGCTGAACTCGAGAATACGATGTTCTCGACCCCGTGCTCGACCATGGCGTTGAGAAGCGTGATCGTACCGGCAATGTTGTTGTCGGCGTACTTTCCGGGTTCGGTCATACTTTCACCCGCGGCCTTGAAGGCTGCAAGATGAACGACCGCGTCAAAGCCTGTGCTCAGGGTCTCACCGATCAGGGCACTGTCCTTGATGTTTCCGCGGACGAGCTGTGCCTCCGGGAAGAGATTTTCTTCCTGACCCGATGAGAAGTCGTCGAAGACACAGACCTCGTAGCCCGAATCGAGCAGGGCCCGTGTAACGTGACTGCCGATGTACCCGGCGCCGCCGGCAACAAGTATTCGCATATGAATGCAGTGTGGGCACGGTGCTTTCTCGTTGTCAAGCGATTGTGCGAGCGGTACATTGGTGGCATGGCGCACGCAGGGGCGGTCTCCGCCGACTACGATTTCATTCTCGCGGGTGGCGGAGGAGCAGGCCTGAGTCTGGCCTGGCATCTCGTCGAAGGCGGTTTTGAAGATTCCCGCATCCTCATCGTCGACGAGGAAGACAAGAGCCTGAACGACCGCACCTGGTGTTACTGGGTCACAGGCGATACACCATTCGACGGTATCGCCCGAAAAAGCTGGGATACGCTGCAGATCACCGGTGACGGGAAGGACCTTGTTCTGCCGCTTGCTCCGTATCGATATCAGATGCTTCGTTCCGAGGACTTCTATCGCTTTGTGAAGGAGCGCCTGGCGGCGTGTCCGCACGTGGAAATTCTTACCGCTACGGTCGATCAGGTCCGCGACACCGACGACGGCGCGGAGATCGTGGCCGGAGGCCGTACCTGTCGGGGTCGGTGGGTATTCGACAGTCTCTGGAAATACCAGAACCTTGTCGTCGACGAATCGAAGTACCGGAACCTGAAGCAGCACTTCAAAGGCGTGGAAATACGCCTGCCCCAGGACTTTTTCGATGTGGACGTCGCGCGCATGTTCGACTTTCGGACACCACAGCACGATGTCATGCGCTTCTTCTACGTTCTGCCCTGGAGTCCGCGGGAGGCCCTCGTGGAGTACACGCTGTTCAGCCCGCAGACGCTGCCTCCCGAAGAGTACGATCGGCGGATTCGCGATTACATCCACGGCGTGCTCGGCATTACCGACTACGAAATCACCGCAGAAGAGTCCTGCATAATCCCCATGACAGACCAGCCTTTTGAACGATCTGGTGGACGTCACATCCTGCGCACCGGCACGAGAGGCGGACGGGTCAAAGCGTCCACCGGCTACGCGTTCATGCGCATGCAGTGGGACTCGGAAGCCATCGTAGATTCGCTCAAGCGGACCGGGCATCCCTTCGATCTTCCCCGTACACCGCCCCGATACTTCCGTTTTGATTCCATACTCCTGCAGGTATTGCTCGATCGCGGAGATCTTGCCGAACATGTCTTTGTTCGCTTCTTCGACCGGAATCCTGTCACCCGCATGTTCCGCTTTCTCGACGAGGAAGGCGGCATAGGCGAAAATCTGAAACTCATGTCTACCGTACCCATTCCGACCTTTCTGAAGGCGGGCTGGCGGGTAATAAGGTCCTGAATATGCTTGAACACATGATTGCTTCGCTCTCTGAGATGCCGGTGGCTGTCCTGCTGCTTGGTACTGTGTGGCTACTCTCGATGATAGGCTTGCCGATCATCAGATGGGTGTTTTCTGACTCGGCGGTCCCCTTTGGCGTATCCGTCGGTGTACTGCTTCAGGCTTCAACCGTCCTGGCGCTTATGGCTCTCGGGGCAGGCTTGCGGGCGACGCTCATCGCCGCTGTCCTCGTGGCGGTCCTCGGCTGGGTCCTTGAGTTTGTCGGCAGTCACACCGGCCATCCGTTTGGACGCTATCACTACACGAAGGTATTACAGCCGCAGATCGGAGAGGTGCCGGTCCTCATCCCCATCGCCTGGATCATGATGATGCCGCCGGCCTGGGCGGTCGCGACCGTCCTCGTCCCCGGCGGGAACATTTTCGCCTTCTCCCTGGTCGCCGGTGCAGCTTTTGCCGCCTGGGATCTGTTTCTCGACCCGCAGATGGTCGGTTGGGGGTTCTGGGAATGGGAGCAGGATGGCTGGTATTTCGGCATTCCTTTTCAGAATCTCTTCGGCTGGTTTCTGGGTGCCAGTCTGATTACCTTCGCTGTCAGGCTTGTCCTCGGACCCTTCGTGCTGCCGGTCGTGCCCCTGCTCATTGTGTACCTCCTGACCTGGTTTCTCGAGTCTGTCGGTCAGCTCGCATTCTGGAACCTTAAGGGAAGCGGGGTCGTCGGCCTGCTCGGCATGGGCTTGTTTCTTGTATTGACTTTCATGATGTTCTGATGCAAATCTGAGGCCCGGGGGACACGAGTATGGCCCGTGCGTTCAAGCGCATCATAGCTGTCGGAGATCTTCACGCAGACGTAGACTTCTATCGGGACATACTGCGGGCCTGCGAACTCACCGATTCTAATGGCCGTTTTACCGCGACCGACACTGCATTTGTCGTTCTCGGGAACGTGTGCGACCGGGGCCCCGACAGCGCATCAATCTACCGATCGCTGATTCAGCTGCAGGCGCAGGCGCCGAAACGGGGGAGCCGGGTCTACGCGCTTCTCGGTAAGCACGAACTCATGAACCTGTTTGGAATACACCGTGACTCCTCCGCGTCGGAACGTGCCTTCTATCAGGACGACGCTGCTGCCGAAGCGACCGCTTTCGAGACCGCCTTTGCTCCGGGAGGGTGGCTCTCCCGCTGGCTCGTGACGCTGCCGGCGGTCGTCCGGATTGACCCCTTTATCTTTGCTCCGGCTGACCTTCCTCCGGTCTTTCGTGATCTTCAGGTTGCCGACATCAATCGGGCGGTAAAACAGGAACTCGACCAGTACACCCCTTCTTTTCGTCGCGGAGACGCTGACCTGCCTCTGTCGCTGTTCTCGCCGGAGACGAGCATACTGTGTTCCGACGCTGCGGGGCAGCACACGCAGCCCGACTATACGACGGTTCTGCATACCTTCCTCCACAATAATCGCGCCAGGGTCTACGTCTGCGGGCACACACCCCAGACCTCCGGGGTGTTTCTGAAACGGTACGAGGGCCGCTACCTCTGCATCGACACGGCGGTATCCTTTGTCAGTCAGGGCTTCGGCGCACGCGCGGTGTTCGAGTGGGTGAACGACGAGGCGCGGGAACTTCTGTTTACGACCACAGGCCTCAGGAGGCGGAAACTCTCGCTCCCCCTGAGCAAATCGTACTGATCATCGGGCAGGACAAGCGCCATAGGAGGTGGCATAAAAAAGCCGGCTCCTTGTGAGCCGGCTGACGCGGTCTTTTCATTTATTTCGGGATATACCCGCTACGACTGTTTGCTGCTTCAGTCGCCTCGACCGCCTGTTCGTGTGCGCCGACTGGCGCCACGGGTGGGATAGTGAATCGCACGATTGCGATCTCTGTTCGGTGCCGGGATTATACCCGGCCTTCCCTGTCCGGCGGAACGCATTCACTCTTCATAGTTCACGCCTCCGTTTGTCATGGAGGATTAACACTCCATCTACCATGATGCTATACCCGGTCCGGTGAGCCGTCAACCGTGAAATCACGTCGAGTGTGTAGTACATAGTATAGATTGCAGCGTACCCGGAGCGCGAGTACACTGCAAAAACCATACGGTGTGGTGCGGGGGAGCAATGAAGGAATCAGAAGTACAGGTCGGGACCGTCGTAGAGCTGCCGCGTGGCGGTCGTATCGTCCAGACGCCGATCGGGGGCATACAGGTGGGAGCTCCGCCCGAGACGATCAAGGACACGCTGGTAACGCCGGAGTCGGTCCCGAGATTCTTCGTGCTCCCGCACGAGCTTTTTCACTGGCAGAAAGGCATCAACGTCGGAGACATGGAGTTTCCGATCTACTTTAACTTTTTCATACGCAAACAGAAGGTTACGATATGCTGCACCGAAGAACAGGGTGCGCGGCTTTCGGTTGCGATCCGGGAGTCGGTGTTCGGACCCGAGAAGCTTGATCTGCGACAGGACCTCTTTTCGGATGACCTGAATGCCTGGGTTCCCGATATCAGCCGCGAGCTCTCGTTTTTCCGGGGGTCGCTCGCCCTCGAAGACCTGTTTGATATTGTCTGCTTCAAGGATGATGTGGTCGAAATCGACGGGGTGCACATTCGCCGTACAGCCGACAGCTTCCAGTTCAGTTGGGACGGGCAGGAAGCGGTCCCGGTACCGGCGGCGGTCTCCTACACACCACAGTATGATATTGGTGAGCGGTTGCCGACTCCCTTTGTCCCCCCGCGGTTCGGGGTGACCTGCCTTGGGCCGAGTCATGGTTTTGACCCACATGATAACACCTCCGGTTTCATTATCTGGCTTAATCACAGCGGCATCATGGTCGATCCTCCGGTCAACTGCACCGAGTGGCTGCTTCAGTCGAACGTAAACCCCAAGTTCATAGACTCCATCATTCTTACTCACTGCCATGCGGACCACGATGCGGGAACCTTTCAGAAGATTCTTCAGGAAGGCCGTGTGACCGTATATACGACGCCGACGATCATGCAGGGCTTTCTGCGAAAGTACGCGTCCTTCTCGGGCGAACACCCGGATTTCCTGAAGTCGCTCTTCGATTTTCACCCCGTGTATATAGACCAGAGCTTCTACGTGCATGGGGGAGAGTTTACGGTCTATTACTCGGTCCATTCGATTCCGACCATGGCCTTTCGCCTTACATTTCAGGACAAGAGCTTCGTATACTCGAGTGACCACCAGAATGATCCCGATATCCACGAATCGATGCGTGCTGGCGGGACGATCGATCAGCGACGATACGAACAGCTGAAAAGCTTTCCCTGGGATGCAGACGTCATCTACCACGAAGCGGGGATAGCGCCGCTGCACACTCCTGTTACCTATCTGGCGAGCCTCCCCGAAGACGTACAGCGCAGGATCACCTGCTTCCACATCGCAGAAAAGGACTTTCCGACTGATTCGCTGTTGAGCCGCGCTTCGTTCGGCATAGAGAACACCCGCTATCTTGACACGGCTCCGCCGCAATACGAGGAAGCCTACCGGGTTCTCGATGTCCTCAAGCAGCTCGATTTCGCTCGAGACCTGAGTGTGCCCAAAGTTCAACAGTTCTTCGGCATCGTCGAACGGCAGACCTTTCGCGCCGGGGAGCATATCATCCGCAAGGGAAGCCGGGGGAACTACTTCTACATCATCATGAACGGTAACGCGGCGGTCCTTGTCGACAACCTCGTGCGCGGTAAAGCGCTTGGTGCGTATGACTACTTTGGCGAGGTTGCTCTCATGACCGACAGCGACCGTACAGCCGACGTTGTCGCCGAATCGGAAGTCGAGGTTCTGTCCATAGAACGGTCGCGATTCCTGAATTTTATCGCCGGCACCGAGTTCGAGACCGTGCTCAGGCGCCTCATCCGCAATCGCAGCGAAGAGACCTGGAATCTGCTGGCTGAGGGTCTGCCCTTCGTTCACCTGACCGACTATCAACGGATGTGGCTCGAGTCGGTGCTGCAGCCGCGAGAGTACGAAGCCTCTGAGGTACTCATTGAGCATGGGGCCGCTGTGCAGGAAGTCTTTCTGGTGCGCGACGGGCGTCTCCGGGTAGAAGACGAGGGCGGAAAAACGAACACACTGCAGCGTGGTATGCTTGCCGGGAGCATGGGCGATCTACACCGCCAACAGCCGAGTACACTCAGGGTAACGAGTGAGACGAAGGTGTCGGTTTTTGCCATAGCCTTCGAAGATGTCAAAGGTTTTCTCGACCGTAATCCCGGCGCGGTCATGCGGGTGAACGACGGAACGCAGCCCCTGCCGGAATCGGACAGTGTATCTTCACCGGGGGGCAGCGCCGACGACCTGCGACGCGCGCGCGCTTCGGCGCGCGCCGAGGCTATTGCGCGCTACGCGGCTCCTCCGGCCGCGGGGCCATAGGCGACCGGATCAGGCGCTCATGACGCGCCGTCCCTGGCGAAAGACGGAGATCCGCTTTGTCGATTCGCTTATCGCTATGGAAACGGATGCGCTGACAGCAGTAATGGCGGCTGCCGCAGTGTGCCGGGCACCGAGCCCCTGCGGCAGGTCCTGAACTTCCACATCGGCACGCAGATAGGTGCCCGCGCTCTGAATCACACCGTCTCCGCTGATTAAAAACGCCCCGTCGATGCGCGAGAACTCCTTCACCGTTTCTTCAAGGCTCGGGTCGAGAACGTTCCGGTCTGATGCCTCAAGACCGCGAAAGGGATTGACGAGCAGCTGGTGACAGTAGCCCTTTACCGTCTCGTAGTCACCAAGGACGAAAATCGTACCCGCGGGTTTCCCTTCCCGGCCTTCCTGGGCGAGCTCCGTCGCCAGTTGCAGGACCCGCGCAAACACCAGATCGTCAATGTCTCCGCCGACGCCGCCGCTGGGAAGCCTGAACAGGGGGCCGAACTCGCGTTTCAGGTTCGTGAGCCGTATGGTATCCAGTGCTCCGCTTGAAGGTTCGCCGAATACCGTAAGGACGCGCTCGGTCTTTTCAAGAATGCCCCGACTGAGCAGAAAAAGCAGCGATGTGGTGGTGAGGTTGTGCTCACTGACCGATTTAACGGGCATGTCTATGATCTCGTCAACAATACCATCGGACGTGTATGCCTCAGGGTCGTTGGTCAGAAGCAGAACCCGGCCGCGAAACGATGTCCGGGCATCCTGCAGGCCGGGTTCAGACTTGAAGAAATGAACCGACCCCATCGCGTCGGGAAAAAGCAGGACGGACTCAAGGCCTATGGACTCGGCGAGTCTGAGCGCGTGCAGGAAGGTCGACGAGGCGGTCCGGTTTCGCTCGGGTTCCTTTTCTACGCGTGTCGGTGGATTCGACAGGACTTTCAGAACCTGCTCCGCGGTGCGGGACCGCTTTAGCGCTTCGTAGAGGTCGGATCGTCGCAGCAGACGACCGAGATCGCTGAGGACCAGAAGGTTTGTCGTGTGCGCCCAGAGCATCAGCACAATGACGTGAACCGATCCGCCATCGTAGGGAACGCCCTCAGCGGAAATTCCGATGCAGCCGACTGTCCGGTCGGAGTCGGGCAACTTGGCGTGAGGTATCGCGACCCCTTCGGACACCTTTGTTGAGATTTCGTCCTCGCGCGCGAGCACCAGATCAGCGACCAGCCTCGGATTCCGTATGTCAGCCGACTCGCAGGCAGTGCGCACCAGAGTCTCGATCGCATCTCGCTTGTTCTGCGATCTGAGGAATACCACCCTGTCAGCTGAGAAAAACGTCTTGGTGTTCATGTGCCTCCGTCTGTTTTTTCAGTATAGGTGATGATCTGCGATCTTGCACGGGGTGACGCTTCGTACTACCGTATCATCAGGGGAGAACAGCCGATGAGTATGGATATAATGGTCATGGAAAAGGCACTGCAGATCGCACGGCAGGCCCGTGAGAACGCCTTCGCTCCGTACTCGGGTTTTCTGGTCGGCGCGGCGATCAAGCCTGTAGACCGCGACAATATCTACGGCGGCTGCAATGTCGAAAACGCAAGCTACGGTGCGACGATATGCGCCGAACGTGGTGCGGTTATGTCCATGGTTGCAGACATCGGATACGCAAAGCTTGAGTTTGTGCTGGTTGTGACCGACGCGGATCCGCTTGCGGTTCCCTGTGCCGTCTGCCTGCAGGTGCTTTCGCAGTTTGCGTCTCCCGATACGCGTATACTCATAGCCGACCTTTCGGAGGTCAAAGACTATTACACGATGGCTGATCTGCTGCCGCACCCCTTTCAGTTCTAGTACACGAAGCTGTTAAGACCCGCGAGCATTTCGGCGACGGTCGGGTAGGCGAGAACCGCATTGAACACAAGCGCGGCGACGGCGATCGGCAGCATCATGTCCTTAGTCGTCGATCCCCGGGGTGGGAATGTACGGGCCTGTACGAGATAGCCGCTGTACAGCGCTGCAGCCGCTGCAAGTGCGAACAGGGAAGCGCCGTGCGTGACCGCTGCGAAACTGAACGGAGGAACTCCGTGAGCGGCAAGGTACAGGCAACTCAGAACGGGAATCAGGCGGGTCCCCGCGTGCCGAATGAGCTCGGGGCCGAAGCGATACAGCGCACCGGTCAGGGCGTATACGAGCAGGAGCGCCGGAAGCGAGCGTGTGAACATCAATGCAATACCGTAAAGGGCGGCGAGTGGCACGGTGAGCAGCAGGGCAGCAAGATCCTCTGCCGGAACACCGTCTCCCGGAACGCGCAGCCACTCTCTCAGCCCACGGACGGCCGGCTGCCGGACGATGACCCGGGCGGTTCCGGCCCGGGGTTCGTGCTGCAGATACAGCACAAAGGCTCCACCGGGGCCTGCCGCAGCAGGGTCGCTGACGATGCGGGCGTTCGCACTGATGTTCTCCGGACGACCTGTGTGTCCCGTCGCGAGATCGACGTCGGCCCTGAATACATCGCTGATAAACTCAGGATGCTGTTCGGCGATCCAGTACACCGACAGCCTTTGTTCACCTGCCTGATACAGACGCGGCGAAAACACAAAGCGACTCGTCTGCGGCTCAGTGACTGTCATGCGGGTCGCTTCGCCTGAATCAGTGGGCAGGTGATACACGACCAGACCGGCGCTCGGCCGTGTCAGGGGGCTCTGAATCTGCGTGATGTACTGGTAGGCAAGGGCGATACTGCCGTCGTCGAGCACGATCAGGTCGTGCCCTGCATCCCGGTAGGTGCTGCCGAAGCCAAGCGGACCGCGCGGACCCTCACCGGTAGAGCCGAACACCGAAAAGAAACGACCGGGGAGCCGGGCAAGTTCCTCGTACACGTAGCTGCCGTTTCCTGGTCGCAGAAGTCCGACGTGAAGCCCTGCCTCCTCGGTCTGCCCGCGGCTTCTGAACGATACGAGGAGGCGACCGGTGCGCTCGTCGCGGGCGACGCGCAGATCACCCGCGAGGCGGCTCGCGTCTACTCCTTCGACGCTTCGCGCGCCTCCGTCGGCGCCGTACACCACGAGCTGCGATCCTTCGGGTGTGCGATGAGCAACGACGTACCGGTCTTCCGAACCGGTCCGGTCGCCCGGAAGCGCGTCAAAGTCTCTGTGTGAGGCCACGCGTCCGGCATCGGCACGCAGATGATCCCTGAGCCACGACGCGTCGATGACCGACCGTCCGCCATTCTCCAGGAGTTCCGTCCGGGGAACCGTGTACAGACCGTTCGGGAGCCGGCTTCCTCCGTCGGTGACGTACAGGAGCACGACGTCACCGGTTTCTATCGCCCGACGGATTCGTGCGTTGCCGATGTACAGGTCTGCGAGGTCAACGCTGTGCAGGGTTTCATCCTCGAACACCACACGTCTGAGCACGGTGCGGTCTCCGTCCCGGTACGTCCCCAGACGCACGACAGCACCGGTCGCGGGGTTCTGCGTCCATCTGCCTGCAGTCGAACCGTAGTCAAACACCTCTGCTGTCAGCCGCGTGCTCGCAACCAGAACGAAGGCAAGCAGGAGTATGCGACGGGCTGCACCTCTAAGCTTCATGACTGCGTTCTCCCCCGTACAGCGCCCGCGAGTGCCCGACCGATGATGACGGCGGCCGAAAGGAACGCCGCCGGTATCAGGGCGGGGGCTATGTCACCACGAATCATGAGCGAGCGCGTCTCGTTGAGCATAAGGCCCCAGCCGCGGACGGGAATGAACGACTCCCACTCGAATGGGAGACTGTAGAAGTTACCGAGGAAGCTCATGTTTGCTTCGAGGATCAACAGGTCCACGGCAACGAGTACACCCGCCTGTGCGATCAGCGGGGCGGTGTTCCGGAGTATATGTCTGAACATGACCGTCCCGGCCGGGCTTCCCAGCAGCGTACTGTACCGTATGTAATCGCGTCCCCTGATCTGCTCGACTTCGAAGCGGATTCTCCGGTACATGCGCGCACCACCGATGAGCGCCAGGGTGACAAGCAGACCCATGATCGAGCGGTCGGTAGCGGCGCTCATCATGACAAGGACGGTAACCGAGGGAAAGGTTTCGATGATGTCGGCAATCCGATCGGCGCTCTGAAGCCCGTGGTACCCGGCGATGCCCCCCGCAAGGGTTCCTGCGACGACGGCAGCCACGGCAGCCGCGAGTGGTATCAGCATGAATCGCGATGCCACGATGGCCCGCTGTGTATAGGCGACCGGCCAGGGTATCCCCGTGGCGCGTTCGGCCATGATCGGGTTCGCGAAGCTTCGTGGAGGCGCCTCTATCACGAAGCCGGCTCCGAGAAGCAACGCGAAGGCTGCGGCAAGCAGCGCGATGGTAAGAATCTGCCGGCCATGGGTTCGGATTCCGCGTCCGACCCAGGCGGGATCAGGCACGGGTATACAGAGACGGAGCCGCTGCTGCGAGGCTGTTCGAAACAGGCGCGCCGCGGGAGATGCTGCCCTGACCCGCCGCACTGCAAAAACAAAGGCGGTACCGGACAGCAGAAGCAGCAGCAGGCGTACGGGCATCATGCCTGCATCCTGCGCCTGCATGGTCTGCCATGGGCCCGCTGCTGCAAGAGCCGGCAGGAGCAGCGCGCTCACCCCGATAGCAGGGAGGGCGATTCGCCGCCAGACGGCCGTTCGGGCGTCGCCGGAATCATTGGTCGGTTCCGGTAGTATCAAGCCTGCGAGGCTGCGCGCAAGCGTCTGTATGAGTATGGCGAGGATACCGAGATAGGTCAGGCCCGCCTGCGAGACGCTTGTATCGGGTACCGGTGCGATGCCCTGAAACTGGCCTATGGTCATGAGTCCCAGCCCCGGATAGTTAAAGACCCGCTCCACCAGAACCAGGTAGGTGATCAGCATGGGAACGAGCGCGGCGAAACCGTGCAGAAGATCCGACAGGACCACCGGGTAGAGATGTCTGTGCACGATGGTCGACCGCTGGTATCCACGGCTCTCGAGTGCCTTGACGAAGTTCTGTGAGCTCACCGAGCGCAGTCGCGTCTGTATGCGCTCCGAGAGCACCATGACCGGGTAGAGCATCAGACTCGCCCAGGGGAGCGCGAGGTGATGCAGATAGTTCAGCGACCGCGCAACGCGTGGCAGGCGGTCGGCACCGGGGGAGCTCACGTTCCCGACCGGAAACCAGCCGGTCTCAACGGCTACGACGAAAAAGAGCAGTGCCAGCCAGTACACGGGCACAGCCGAGGCGAAGTTGGCGATGCGACGAACAACGCCCGCGATCACTCCCGATCGTCGGATGTACGTTCTGCTGCCTATGTAGTAGGCGAGCCCCAGCGACACGACCATAGGTACGAGAAAGAGCCTCAGTGAATTTCGCAGGGCCGGCTGCAGGTAGAACAGGATCTGCACGCCATCCCGGTTCGTGCCGAGGTCGAAACGGAGAAGGCGGCCGAGATACAGCAGATACTCGTAGAGAACGTGGTAGCGAAGGGGTTCTGTGCGAAGCAGAATTTCGCCGACGAGAAAGGTAATCGAGAGAAATATCAGAAGGCGTGAACCGCCTGAAAGCAGAAAGTGAAGGCCGGCGCGTGCACGCCTCAGGGTTGCGGCGGACGGATGAGCTGTGTTCAAAAGCGCAACTCCGTGTGCCGTGGCAACTCCGTGTGCCGCGCCGCTTCAAGCAGTCTTCTGGTGTATTCCGCCCGCGGCCGGTGAAGGATATCAGCAGTCTGTCCTGTTTCCTGAAGGCGGCCGTCCTTCATGACCGCGATACGGTCGCAGAGCGCGGCGACCACCGCAAGGTCGTGTGCGACAAAGATCATGGAAAACCCCATGCTGTCACGCAGTGCGCGCAGCAGGTCCAGAACGCGGGCGGCAACGGTGACATCGAGGGCGCTGACCGCCTCGTCGGCGAACAGAATATCCGGCTTTACGACAATGGCCCTGGCGATGGCGATGCGCTGTTTCTGGCCTCCGGAGAAATGCCCGGGCCGGTCGTGTGCCTCCGACGCGGAAATACCGACCTTCTCGAGTGCTTCAAGCGCAAGCCCCCTGCGCTCACGCGGAGACCCGACCCGGAGCTGCTGCAGTGGTTCGGCGACAATCTGCAACACGCTCATATCCGGGTTCAGCGAGGCCGACGGGTTCTGGAAGACGATCTGCATGCCCTGACGGGTTTCGGACAGCTCTACGGGCGTGAGTTCGGTCAGCTCCCGTCCGTGGTAGCGTATCGAGCCCGCCGTCGGTCGTTCCATGAGCATGAGGCATCGCAGCAGGCTCGACTTTCCGCTGCCTGATTCGCCGACGACGCCGAGAATCTCACCTGCGTCGACGGCGAGCGACACGTCGCGCACCGCATCGACTGGTGGCCGGGATGGCCGCCCGAGACGCGCCTTTCGAGCCGGATAGCGTAGTGTCAGGTGGTCGGCACGAAGCAGCACCGCGCGGCCGTCATCAGTCTGCATCGGAGCCTCCTCCGAGTCGGGGTACTGCCGACAGCAGGTTTTGGGTGTAGGTCTGTCGGGGACTCGAGAAGATATGCTCCGTGTCCCCCTGTTCGATAATGACGCCCTGTTCCATGACCGCGACCCGGTCACAGAGATGACCGACTATGCCCAGATCGTGCGTAACGAGAAGCAGTGCCATATTTGCCTGTTCAGACATGTCCCGCAGAAGGTCAAGGATCGCATTTCGTGTCAGGACGTCGAGATCGGTGGTCGGTTCATCGGCAATGAGCAGACGTGGTCTGCCCGCTAAGGCAAGCGCAATCGAGACCCTCTGGCACATACCACCGGACAGCTCCGCCGGATATGAGTCGAGTACCTGTGACGGGTCCGGAAGGCGCACGAGTTCCAGGAGTCTGCGGGGGTCATCATCACGTGCACCAATGAGCCGCAGCAGTTCCCGGAACTGGGTACGTACGGTCATGTAGGGGTTCAGAGAGGCGACCGGGTCCTGGAAGATGTAGGCTATTCCGTGACGGCGGATATGGTTGAGACGCCGGTCAGATACGCAGAGAAGGTCCTCGACCTTTTCGCCAAAGCGTACCTGACCGCGAATATGCGGTGCCGGGAAGCCGGCAAGGAGCCTCGTAAGGGCCATGCAGGTGACGGTTTTTCCGCTGCCGCTTTCGCCGACGAGGCCAAAGCGCCCCGCCTCGGGAATGTCAAAAGAGACGCCACGAACCGCCCGGACTTCCTGTCCGCGGCGCGCGGCCGGGAATCTGACTTCCAGATCGCGTACCGACAGCACTGCTCAACCGTTTTCGGACGCAAATCCCCGCATGAAGCCGGCAAGGTCATGGACCGCAGCCATAGGCAGCGCATTGTACAGGCTCGCCCGTACACCTCCGACGCTTCGATGTCCTTTCAGGCCGACCATTCCGAGATCGGCTGCCTTCTTTACAAAGGCTGCTTCGAGATCCTTGCTTTTCAGCGTGAACACGACGTTCATGCGACTGCGACTCGCCGCTTCGACCGGGCAATGGTAGAAGCCATCCGACTCCTCGATGATGCCGTAGATCAGTTCCGACTTGATGCGGCTTGATTCCTGCATGGCGGTGACACCACCCTGTTCTTCTACCCACTCGAGTACGAGGTTCATGAGATAGATGGGGAAGACAGGAGGGGTATTGTAGAGGCTCTGCGTAGAGGCGTGTACCGGATAGCTCAGGTAGGCAGGAATCGCAGGATTGCATTTCGGAAGCAGATCTTTCCTGATGACGACCACGGTGACACCTGCCGGGCCAAGATTCTTCTGGGCACCCGCGTAGATTATGCCGAACTTCTCGACAGGCAGCGGGCGGCTCATGATGTCGCTCGACATGTCGGCGACGATAGGCACGGAACCGGTATCAGGGAAGTCATGCCACTGCAGACCGCCTATCGTTTCGTTGCTCGTCAGGTGCAGATAGGCCGCCTCCGGGTCGCATTCGAGTTCGTAGGGGTTTGGAAGGGTTGTGTAGTTCGTGGATGCTCCATCGAACACGGTGGTGACCGTACCGACCTTCGATGCGTCCTCGAAGGCTTTCTCCGCCCAGGCACCGCTGCGGGTAAAGGCACAGAATGAGTTCCCGGTCAGCAGATTCAGAGGGACCATACCGAACTGCATGGTCGCACCGCCACCGAGCAGCAATACTTCGTGCGAGTCTCCTATGTTGAGCAGTCGCCTGATCCGCTCGATTGTTCCGCTGTGAACCTCGTCGTATGCCTTGCTGCGGTGGCTCGATTCGATCAGAGACATACCGGTGCCCCGGTATTCGGGAAGTTCGGCCGCAGCCTGTTTCAGAACAACTTCCGGCAGTGTCGCCGGACCGGCAGAGAAATTGTGTGCACGCATCATGCGGAGTATAATGCAGCAATATGCAGCGAATTGCGAGGGGCGAATGAAAGGTCTCAACACGTTTACGGTAAGTTCTTCGGATAAAAGTACGCTACGCGAGGCCTTCGCTCTCGAGCCCGCAGGGGCCGAAGCGCGAGGCGTTGTGCAGATTCTTCACGGCATGGCCGAGCACAAGAACCGCTATCTCGAGTTTGCTTCTTTTCTCGCTTCAGCAGGATACGTTGTGGTCGCCCACGATCACCGCGGACACGGAGTCAGTGAACCCGAAGAAACCCGAACCGGCTTCTTTGCCCCGCAGGCAGGCTGGAACGCGGTGGTGGACGACGTGTTTCAGGTTCGCGCCTGGATAACCGGCGCGTACCCGCAACTGCCGGTATATCTCTTTGGCCACAGCATGGGGAGTTTCGTCGCGCGAAGCTGTATGCTCCGCGAAGCCAGTGCCTACGCCGGCTATATTTTCTGCGGTACGGCCTCACACCCCGGTGTATCCGGCTACGTCGGGCGCTTTCTCGCGCGCGTGCTGTCTGCAGGACGCGGTGGGCGCACACGCAGTCCCTTCCTGTCTTCAATGGCCTCGGCCGGGTTCAATCGACAGTTCCTCCCGACGCGGACCGAATACGACTGGTTGAGTCGCGACGAAGCGGAAGTTGACGCGTATATCGAGGACCCGGCCTGTGGTTTCGTACCCTGCCGGGCTTTTTTTCGCGATATGGCCGGCGGCCTGATTGAGATCAACACACCGTCGCGACTACGGGCAGTGCAGGATCCCGTTCCGGTGTTACTCATATCGGGCGGCAGCGATCCGGTTGGCGACTCGGGTGCCGGCGTCGAGAAGGTGGCCAGACTGCTTCGCGAACACACGCCCTGCGAAGTTACCGTGCGCATCTTCCCCGGTGATCGTCATGAGCTGGTAAAAGAACTCGATCGCACCGAAGTGTTTCGTACCGTTACTGCATGGCTCGGATCACAGGGTCACTGGGGCAATCGGCCGACCCGGACAAGCCAGTAAGACCACACGGGTATCGAAACTGCTGCGACCGCGGTGAGACCGAGTGCAAGCAGCCCGGGCGCGGCCGGCCAGTTCACGACCAGATCGACAGCCCCCGCTATGCATATCCCGCCCGCCGCCATGACCCGGAGGAGAAGGGTGCTTCGCATGCTGTAGGGCGCCTGCTGCAGCGATACAAGGCTGTGCAGCCCGAGCGCTCCGAGCAGAACCGCAAAAAAGCGCAGCCCGACACCCGACTCCGGGAGCACGACCAGAACCGTTGCGGCGAGCAACTCGATTGAAGCAGCGAGACCAAGCTGAACTTTCAGGGCCTTCGGGATGGTGAGTTGTGCGAGCTGTATGTGCCGGGAAGTCCTCATGCCTTATCTGCGTCCCAGGAAACTCTGAATGTGTGACATTACTTTTGCAGCTGCATCGGGCGCCCAGACGAAGTCGTTATGGCCGACGTTCTGTGTGCCGTCAAACTCGATGAACTCGGCGCCGAGCACCTCTGCGAAGCGCCTGCTTTCGCTGCTCGGTACGATTCGGTCACGACTGCTGGATATGACGAGCGCACGCTGTGGAAGCGGTCCACTGAACCGGTCGGTGTGAAACCACGTGGGTTTGAAGATCTCCGCCTGAAGCTCCGGGGATTCCGGCACTGCGCGTGCGAAGAGGTACTTCTGGTCTTCAATCGGCGTGGAACGGGAGAAGAAGCGGGGACGGGCGAGTGCGTCCGGAATGAGTCGCATTTTCAGCAGAAACCGCATGACCGGACCAGGAACCGAGTCGCGGGTACCGTAGGGCGATGCAATAATGATCACGTGCCCGACCGCCGACCTGCCGAGCTTCTCGGCACAGAGGGCGGCAATAATGCCTCCGAGACTGTGCCCCATAATGACCAGCGGTACCCCGTCGAGACGGGCCTTTGCACGAATGGCCTCACAGGTGGTTTCCAGCAGTGTATCGATGTCTTTCATCTGCAGGTCGGGGGTAATGACGTCCGGAAACAACTGCCCGAGTCTGGCGTTCAACGGTTCCCAGAAGAAACTGCGGACACCATAGCCGTGCAGACAGACGATGGATTTTGCATTCATCGGTATCTACTATAGCAGAGTCGAAGTGTGCATGCTATGCTCGGCGACTGTGGAAACCTTGAACGATGGCCGCAGTGAGAGTGGATCAGGGCGCTGCATCGCGATTACCTCAGGGAAGGGCGGTGTCGGAAAGACGACGACGGCGGTGAATCTTGCCCTGTACTACGCGCGTCATGGCGTCCCGACTGTTCTGGTCGATCTCGATCCCCTGTCCGATGTTACTTCGTTTCTGGACCTGACGCGTCCCGAACACAGCCTTGATACCACGGAAGTTCGTGCCGACGGGGAGCTTTCAGACTACAGCATACAGCCTTTCAACGGGCTCGATATTCTCTTTCATCAGGCGAAACGCGGCGTCGAGGATTCTGATGCGCTCTTTTCGCTGCTGTCCGGCGAGCAGGGGCAGGCACTGCGCAGTCGCTACGGGGTCATCATTCTCGATCTTCCTGCCGGTGTCGAGGAAGACACGAACGTCCGTTTCCTCGATCTCGCAGACATCGTCCTGCTCGTTACCAATCCTGAACCGACCGCGCATACCTCCGGAGGAGGCTACATACGCGAGGTGTTCAGACGCGACCCTTCGCGGGTCGTTCACGTCTGGCACAACCGTTTCAAGTTGCAGGGGCCCGACGGTTTCAACCCCCGCGACCTGGTCGCAAACTACAACCACAACACGACGGATGACGCGCGAATCAGCGAAGACGAACGTGGCCGCGTCGTTGATCTGGCCTTTGTGCCCGAAGACCCCGCCCTGAACATGCTGCAGACCGGCCTGCCCGACGCTCGAACCATCATGCTCCGCAGTCTCCTGTCTCTGGCCGTACAGATATCGGATGACATCGCCGGACGCATTCTAACCTCGTCGGACATGAGCCAGGCTCTCCGGCGCTTTACCCGTGCGGTGCTCGGACGCTCGCACGCTGCCGACGAGGATCTCGATGAGCTGGTGACCGAGGTTGAACTACTCGCCGTGGATACGCTTGGTTCACACGTCGGTGCGCGCGTTGCCGGGCTTTCGCGCATCGTTCGCGAATACCCCGAGTTTTCGCTTCTCGGACTCGAAAAGCGGGCGAAGGTACGCGCTGCGATCGCGTCGGTCAGGGGCCACACGCTGTGGAACACCGCCCGCACAGCGGTTGCGAAGGTATCGGCTGCTGTTGAAGCTCAGAGTGCGTCGGTGCGCGGTTTTGCGACAGCAGGGAGCGACAGTCTCGCGCGTAGCCTGAAGCAGGCGGAAGGCGCTGCCCGTGCGCTGCTTACCGGCTGCGTGAAAGAGAGCAGGCTTCCCGACCGGCGCAACGCCCAGGTCATGCTTTTCTATCTTTCCATGTACAAGATGCTCACGAATGATACCGTCGCGGCACGGGTCAGAGACGCGATTCCGCTTCGCTCCCGGACTACGGGAAAGCGGAAGTCCTCCCGTAAAACGGTGAGCGAGCGCGACCGCTTTACACAGATCGCGTATCTGACGGCAGGTGATAATGAATACCGCGGGGTCTATGTTGATCTGCTGCGAACGCTCTACCCCGTGTTGACGCGTCAGGTAGCAGCGCTTGCGAAAGCGCTTGACGCCTCACCGCTGCTGATCCGGAACGCCTCGGGTGCGGTTGAACGCAGGGCCTACCTTACCCTGTTCAGCAACGCCCTCCACGATGCCCTGTTCAGCGGGCTTGGCGTGATTACCGGTTTTCGCTACCGCGAAGCGTCGCGTGCATTCGCTGCGGGTGCAGATGAACTCGCACGCATGCAATGCATAGCGGTCGGGCCCGCCGGAGAGCCTTCCGGCGCCCCGGCTGACGCGTGAAATTCCGGCGGACGCGTGAAACTCCGGCGGACGCGTGAAACTCCGGCGGACGCGTGAAACTCCGGCGGACGCGTAAGGCCCGCGCGTGCGGCTTACCGCAGCCCGAGCAGCGTCGTGTAGGCTTCCATCGCGGGGTTGACGTCGCCGCCGGAAAGAATGTTTTTCGTCAGCACCTTTCCAAGCTGTACGCCTTCCTGATCGAAGCTGTTGATATTCCACAAAAAGCCCTGGAACATCACCTTGTTCTCAAAATGCGCAAGAAGTGCACCGAGTGCCCGCGGCGTGAGTTGCTTTCCGTAGAGCAGCGTTGACGGCCGGTTTCCGGGGAAGGCCCTGTTCTGGTTCTCGTGGTCCTGACCGAATGCGAATGCACCGATCTGGGCGGCGAGGTTCGCGTTGAGCTTGGTCTGGCTCGTAGAGCCGTCCACCGAGATATCATCTCCCCGCTGGCTCTCGCGGAAACCGATGAACTGCAGGGGAACAATGTTGGTGCCCTGGTGCAGGAGCTGGTAGAAACTGTGCTGTCCGTTGGTGCCGGGCTCACCGAAGACCACCGGTCCGGTCGGGTAGCTGACGGCCTCACCGCGGCGATTGACCCGCTTGCCGTTGCTTTCCATGTCGAGCTGCTGCAGATGTGCCGGGAAGCGCATCAGCGCGTTCGAGTAGGGAAGGACGGCTGTTGTCGGAAGCCCGAGAACGTTCCTGTTGTAGACGCCGATCGCGGCGTCGATCATGGCCGCATTCTCCGCGAACGGCCGTGTCGCCGAGGAGTCCGCCTCGTGCGCGCCGGAAAGCAGCTCCTCGAATATCTCCGGTCCGAAGGCAAGGCTCAGGACTACGCCACCGACCGGACTCGTTCCCGAGTAGCGTCCGCCAATGTAGTCGTCGATAAAGAAGGCGTCGAGATACTCGGACGACGCCGCGAGCGGACTCGTTCTGCTCGTGACCGCAACCATGTGTTTGCGGGGGGCAAGGCCCGAAATCTCGTAGCGTTCCATGAGTTCTATGGCGAACAGTTCGTTGGTAAGCGTCTCCTGCGTCGTGCCGCTTTTTGACACGAGCACGAAGAGCGTCGTTTCCGGGTCGAAGTTTGCGAGGACCTGTGCGGCGTCGTCGGGGTCTACGTTGCTTATGAACTCCGCCTGCATGCGGGGGTGCCCGTGGCGTGTATGAGCGTAGCCCTGCAGCGCGATGGCGAGGGCGCGGGGACCGAGGTCGGAACCGCCTATGCCGATCTGTACGACGGTTCTGAACTGCTTGCCGGTGGACCCGACGATCTCACCCGCGTGGACGGCGCGCGCGAATGCCGCGACGCGTTCGGTCTGTTCCCGGTAGAAGGCGCCTACGTCGGTGCCGTCCACCGAGACGGATGAACCAAGACGGCCACGCAGCAGATGATGCAGAACGAGCCTGTCCTCGCCGACGTTCATGATCCCGCCTTCGTAGAGGGTCTGATACTGGTCGTGCAGTTTCTGTTCGTCGCAGAGCGCCTCGAGGTCCGCGAGTACGGCGTCGTTGACGCAGGATGCCGCGTAGTTGAAGCGAAGGCCGCCGCCTGCGTCAACGTCGCAGGAGTTGACCCGCTCGGCGGTCAGTTCGCGTGAGGGCTGTACGAGTTCATGGCGTGAAAGCTTCGTGTAAGAATCGCATTCTGTCAGGTTTTTTCCGGTTCTGGGGTCGGTCACAATGTCGCTCCGTTTATGAGATTACGGATAATACAGTGCAAGGCCGATACGCTGCAGGTCAAGCCCATAGCCCCATTTGCATGAGACTATGGACTTTTTAATTATTTTTCGCTGAATCCAGCCATGGCCCGCATTTCGACGGCGGGTCCTGCATCGGTCTTCAGCTTCTTGTCGTGGACGATCGCGGCGACGCCGGTTGAGAGTCCGTAGAGGTTGATGAATCCGGTCGCGTCGGAGTGGTCGTAGGCGCTTTCTCCGAAGCTGGCGAGGTCCTCGAGGTAGAGGCTGTACGGGCTTGTTCGGCCGGCGATCATGACGTTGCCCTTGTACAGGACTATTCGGACGCTGCCGCTGATGTATTCGGCTGCCGCGTGCATGTACGCGTCGATGCTGTTCCTGAAATGGGTAAACCACTTCCCTGCGTATACGAGGTCCGCGTACTTCAGGGCGAGCTCGTTCTTCATGGCCAGGGTGTCGAAATCAAGCGTAATCATTTCGAGCTCCCGGAGCGCCGTGTAGAGGATGGTACCCCCGGGTGTCTCGTACACGCCTCTGCTTTTCATGCCGACCAGCCGGGTCTCCACGAGATCGGCCCGCCCGACCCCGTGTTTCGCACCGATCGCGTTGAGGTGGTTGAGCATCTCAAGAGGTTTCATGCTTATGCCGTCAACCGAGACCGGTATACCGTGCTCGAAATCGATGACAATCTCCTGTTCCTCGTCCGGGGCGTTTCGCGGATCGGTGGTGAGCTGGAACATCTCCGCGGAAGGCCTGACCCAGGTGTCCTCGAGTTCACCGCCTTCGTGGCTCATGTGCCAGACGTTCCAGTCCCGGCTGTAGATATTTTTCTTGCTGATATCACCGATAGGCACACCGTGTTCCTTCGCGTAGTCGATGGCCTGTTCCCGACTGCGGATGTGCCACATGCGCCACGGTGCAATGACCTCAAGGTGAGGGGCGAGCGCCTTGTAGGTCAGTTCGAATCTGACCTGGTCGTTTCCCTTCCCTGTGCAGCCGTGTGCGAGGGCGTCGGCGTTCTCCTGCAGGGCGATTTCTACCTGCTTCTTCGCCTGAAGCGGACGGGCAATGCTGGTTCCAAGCAGGTACTTCCCCTCGTAAATGGCACCGGCCCGCAGCATGGGCCAGAGATAGTCCCGCACGAACTCTTCCTGTACATCGAGTGTGTACAACTTGCTCGCTCCGCTGGCGAGGGCTTTCTTTTCCATGCCTTCCCAGTCTTCGGCCTGTCCGACATTCGTGCAGACGCAGACGACCTCTGCTCCCGGATACTGCTCCTTAAGCCAGGGGATGATGATGCTGGTATCAAGCCCTCCCGAGTACGCCAGAACGATCTTGCGGATTTCGCGTCCGTTCTTTCCGGTTTTCGGTGTGTTCGTTTCACTCATACAGTACTTTTCTCCTTGTGATACTCGTGTTCGATCTGCTGCACCGCCCGTTCCAGACGGGCGAGTCCCTCTGTCAGTTCCCTGTCGCGTATGTTCAGGGGGGGTGCCAGACGGATTACATTGCTTCCGCTTCTGAGAATCAGAAGCCCTTCGCCCCGCGCGGCTTCCATTATGCGTCCGAGAACGCTTCCGTCGTCCGAGCCTCCGGTTTCAACGGGTACTCCGCGCAGAAGTCCCAGCCCGCGCGGCGAGCCCAGTATGTCCGATTTCGCAGACATATCCGAGAGCTTCTCCGCAATCACTTCTCCGGCCTCGCGAACGCGATCGACAAAACCCCGTCTGGTGACTTCCTGCCAGACTTTCAGCCCCACGGCGGTGACGACCGGTCCTCCGCCGAAGGTGGATCCGTGATCGCCGGGTGAGAGCAGGGCATTTACCCGCTCCGGGATAAGGGTCGCCGACAGGGGCAGTCCTGCAGCGAGTGGCTTCGACAGCGTGACGATGTCCGGTGCGAGTCCGACGCTGTGTGAACCGTAGAGTCGGCCGGTGCGTCCGAGACCGCTCTGTACTTCATCGGCAATCAGAATGATGTCGTGTACGCGGCAGATGTCGTTCAGTGCCGCCGCGAAGTCATCGCTCATGACAGTCAGGCCACCTTCGCCCTGCATGGGTTCGACGATCACCGCCGCGGTGCGCTCATCGAGCTCCTGAAGCGCGTCCACGTCGTTGTAGGGCAGGTAGTGCACCCCGCCGATAAGTGGCTCAAAGGGTTCCCGATACGCCGCCTTGTGGGTCGCCGAAAGCGAGCCCATCGTTCTTCCATGGAATCCGTTCGAGAACGAGACGATACCGTGATGTCCGGCCCCGCGTGTGCGGTGTGCGTACAGACGTGCGAACTTGAGCGCCGCCTCATTCGCCTCGGACCCGCTGTTACCGAAGAAACAGGCGGCAAAGGGTCCCGATGCTACGAGGTGCGATGCGAGCTCGAGCGTCGGAACACTCGCGAAGAGGTTGGAGACGTGTACGCGACGACGCATTTCCCGGGCGGCAATGCGCGCGAGGTCACGGCGTCCGTGTCCGAGAATGTTCACCGCGATGCCGGCGGTGAAATCTATGTAGCGTCGTCCGCTGCGATCGCGCACCGTTGCTCCGCGCCCGTCGGTCAGGACCATTGTGCGGTTTGCATAACAGTGAGCGATGTGCGTATCGGAAACGTACGCACCGTCGTAGGTGCCGTGATAGACTTGCTCTTTCATACGCATTCTCCGGCCTCTGCCGGCCTTCCTTGCAGGCGGCTGCCTGCTGTTCCTTCGAGTAGGGCGGTAAAATCTCCCGTCCCCCCGTACTGCCCGATAATTACACTTCCGACCCCGTGAGCCGTTGCGTCGAGCGCGCTCCGTACTTTCGGTATCATGCCGCCGGAGATATGCCCTTCGGCAATCGCTGTGGCGACATCGGTCTCATTCATGGAGTGGCGGACTTCGTCGCCGATCAGAACTCCCGGCACGTCGGACAGAAATACCAGCTGCGAAGCCCCGAGCGCACGTGCGAGCGCCAGCGCGGCTTCATCGGCATTGATGTTGCAGGGGCCTCCGTCGTTCATTGTTCCGACCGAACTGATCACCGGTGTATACCCGCCCTCAAGGAGATGTCGGATCAGATCGGTGCGGACCTCGCCGGGGCGGGCCGTCCTGTTTTCCGGTCCTGCCGCCAGGGCGACACCGCTGACGAGGCTGCAGTCGCTCAGGCTCAGCCCGACCGCCTTATGTTGATGGGCGCAGAGCAACCTGACGACCCCGGTGTTCACCGACCCCGCGAGTACCATCTCGACGACGTCCATTTCTTCCGTAGAGGTCATGCGGACGCCATCCTCGAAGCGCGGTTCCACACCGAGTCTTCGTGACCAGTTCGACACGATCGCGCCCCCACCGTGTACGACCACCGGTGGCAGGTTCAGGATCGATGCGAGTTCTTCGGCAAGCTGTCCGAGCGTCCCGCTGTCGGATGCAGCAGCGCCCCCGAGTTTGACTACCGTGATGCCCTTCATCTCAGAACTCCCCCTCGTCGGTCAGACCGCAGGCTTCATCAAATCCGAAGCGGACGTTCATGTTCTGCACTGCCTGCCCTGCAGCGCCTTTGAACAGGTTGTCGATGCTCGAGAAAAGCGCCACCGAGCGGTCTTCCGCGTGAAACCCGATGTCGCAGCGGTTTGTCCCGCGGACGTGACGCGTTTCCGGAATTCGCGTACCGAGCAGCTTCACAAAGCGTTCAGCCTCATAGCGGTCGTGCAGGCAGTCGCTCAGGTCATCTGCGGTTCGACCTTCCTTGAGTATCACCCTGCTCGCGCAGAACATTCCCTGTCGGACCGGGACTATGTGGGGGATAAAGAACATCCCGGCATTCTCGGTCTGGCCGAACTCCGCGAAAATCTGCTTCATTTCGCTGACGTGGCGGTGTTGGGTCCCGGGGCTGTAGGCGTTCATGTTTTCGGTGCGTTCCACGTAAAGCATGTTCTGCTTCGCCGATCGTCCGGCTCCGGAGAGACCGCTGATCGCGTTTGTCCAGATATCGGGTTCAATAATGCCTGCCTCAAGCAGCGGAATGAGCGGGAGGCTTGTGCATGTTGGATAGCACCCCGGGGTCGCGATCAGTTCCGCGGTCCGGAGGGCTGTCCGGTTCCACTCCGTCAACCCGAAACAGGCTTTTGCGAGAAGATCCGGTCTCGGAGGAGCGACACCGTAGGCTTTTTCGAACTCGATTTCGTCCCTGATCCTGAAATCGGCGCTCAGATCGATCACAACCGACTGCCCGAAAAACGGTGCGCAGAGGTCCGCACTTTTCAAGTGAGGAAGGGCTGCAAAGACTACGTCCGGCTCGAGTTCGGCCGCGCGTTCGAGCGTCGCAAGTTTACCGCCGGTAATGTCGGTCTTGCGCACGGCATCGCGCCCGAGGCCCGGGTCGTGATCGTCTACGGAGACACCTGCCTTCGATGAGGAAACCGGGATGATCTGTTCGATCTCGCTATGTTTCGCGAGCAGTCTCATGAGAATGAGACCAACGTAACCACTGGAACCGAGAATTGCTGCTTTCATGATTGATAACCCTGTGTGAGGGGAGTTCGAAGCGTGTTCGCTACTCCTCGAAATCGGGGATGTGCCGGCGCAGTGCGTCGATCAGCCCCGTGGCGCCGACGCTCTCGCGCAACACCACCAGAACCGTGTCATCCCCTGCGACTGTGCCAAGAATCTCTTCGATCCCGAGGGAATCAAGCGCCAGGGCAAGACTGTCCGCGTGACCGGTGAGCGTTCGAATTACGCACAGGTTTGCACTGAAATCCATGCTGACGTAGCCCCGAACGAAGTCCTGAATGTAGTTCTGCTGGGCTTCCCGCTCCTGTTCCTCGCTCGGCAGCGTGTAGTAGTAGCCATCTGCGCCTTCTGACACCTTGCTCACCTTCAGAAGCTTCAGATCACGCGAGAGGGTAGCCTGAGTGACGACAAAGCCGTCGTGGCCGAGGTGCTGCAGGAGCCGTTCCTGGCTGTCGATGCGATGGGACTTGATCAGTCGTCGAATTGCCTTCAGTCGAAGTGTACGCTCTCTCACTGACTACCTGCCTGTCGGACGCATTGCATGAAACACGCATAAATGCTTAGATAATCGTATAAAATTACATTGGAATCGGTTTTTTTGCAAGTACCGATTGTGTTATTGAAGGGTGATGCATCCGCCATGAATCACGATACGTACGAGTCAGCCAGAGTTCTTTCAATACGGAATCCCCTGTCCGACGCGCCGGTCGTCTACCATCCGCGTGTATCGTCGACCATGGACATGGTCAGCGATCCGACCGTGCTCCGCCGCTTTCTTGGGTCCGGAGCCGGGGCTCCGGTGCACGGTCTTGTGGCAGCTGCGGGTAGACAGCTCGCGGGTCGGGGCACGCACGGACGACACTGGGAGACCGATGACGACGCAGCCGTTCTCATGACCGTCGTCATCGACCGTCCCGCTGACTGGCCTTTCGCGTCGATCAGGTTCGGGCTGGCCGTTCGCGCGTACGCGGCATCCCGCGGTGTATCGGCGACGGTAAAATGGCCGAACGATGTAATGGTGGACACCAGCAAGCTCGCCGGGGTTCTGTGCGAATGGCGCGGGGGGCTCCTACACGTCGGCGTCGGTGTCAACGTGTTCGCCTCGCCGTCCGGCTGCGCTGCCGTCAGCCTCCGCGAAGCCCGCGCGTCGGGGCTCGGCAGCTATGAGTCGGAACTGAAACTGCTGCTTGAGCACATAGCGCGCTATGTCGATGAAGAGACCTCGCGGGTTCACGAGGAGCTGAACGCATGCCTTTACGGAGCGGGGAAGCGCTTCATGTTCCGGATGCCGGATGCCCTGCCCGCAGAAGCGCGGGTCTGTGGCGTCGATGAGGTCGGAGGGCTCATCGTGGAGACGGAATCGGGCAGGCGGAGCGTATACGCCGGGCGACTCGAAGGCAGCCCGTTCTGAGTGAAATACCTGTGTGCCGGGTTTCCTGTGTACGTGTTCGGGCGTTATATTCCCGTACGTGAGCTCACAGCCCGCTGCCGGCCAGCGATATCCGTGGAACAGCCGTCTTCAATCAGTTCTCACCTACATCCTGCTTGTCGGAGCAGGTCTTCTCGGAAATCTGCTGACCGTTGAGCTGTTTTTCAACGTTGACCTGATTTTCGGCAGCATAGCCGCGCTGATCATCGTGTATCTGTTTGGTTTTCTTCCAGGCACGATCGCAGCGGCAGTCATCGCCCTCCCCACCTATGCTCTCTGGAACCAGCCCTACGCCGTCCTCGTTTTTACGCTCGAGGCGGCTTTCGTCGGCTTCCTGCTCCGCAGGCGCGGGGACAACGTGCTCATGATCGACACCCTGTACTGGCTTACGCTCGGATTCCTCGCAAACCTGCTCGTCTACGGGCTTCTTCTCCGTCTTTCGCCGGCCAACATGTGGGTCGTCGTGCTGAAGCAGGGCGTCAACGGCGTGGTGAACGCGCTGATCGCCGGTGTCGTGATCGCAGTGCTTCCGTCAGCCTCCGACGTCGTGATGCAGGGCAGGCAGCGTGCCTCGGTTTCGATCAGGGACGCGATCCTGTACACGATCACGGGCTTTGTCGTCGTACCCGCTCTTCTGGTATTTGCCCTTCAGTCACGTCTGGCATTACAGGTCACCGAGCAGGAGGTTCAGGATCGCCTCGTGTCGATAGGAAACGCGGTTGAACTCATGGTCGATCATCGCATCGAAGGGATATCGCGTGCTCTGGGGGCTGTTGCCCGGTCGTGGAGCGAGCACCCTCACAGCCCGGAATCGCTCGCACAGGTTGTTCGTTTCGGAAGCGATGCGCTCAGTGATGTGAGCGGCTTGCGGATCGCCGACAGCAGTCACCGGATTCAGGCCATGTATCCTGGTGTGGACGATTCAAACAGCCGCGTGCTTTCGGCGCACGATCTGGACGCCGTAACAGCCTCCTTCGACGACACGGGTCTGGGCATTTCCAGTCTTGTCTACGAGCACCTTGATGTCCCAAGCCTCTCCGTCGCGGTTCCCTGGGGAGGCGATGCGCCGGGGGAGGGCACCGTCTTCGGAACCCTGCGTCTTGATAATATCAGGCGGCAGCTTGAGGGAATTGTCGAACCCTGGGGGCTGGATGCTACCATCATAGGACCGGGTGACCTGGTGCTCGTGAGTACGAACCGCGATACCGAAGCGAATGATCCGCTCGGCTACATGCGCTACGGGACCATGACGGAGATGGACGCGTCTATGTTCGTGCACGTGCCCGACTACGCACGTGATGTTGCCGCGGTGCAGCGGTGGCACAGTTCCAGCTACCTGCTGGTGCGGGACCTTTCAGAGGCCGCCGGCTGGACGCTCGTCCTTTCGGCGCCGCTTGCGCCATACCAGGTGTCTCTGAATGAGCTTTCCATACAGTCGCTTACGCTGGTGTTTGCACTGATCTTCGGTACGATCGTGCTCTCGCGCGTGTTCGGTACTGCAATGGTGAAATCTCTCGGGCTGCTCAGCAGGACAACAAGCGGTCTGCCGGCTCGCATCCTTGAATCGGAGCGTCCGGTCTCCTGGCCGAGGACGGGAATACGTGAAGTGCAGGTGCTCATTAATAATTTCCGCGACGCTTCAGAACACATAGCTGCAAGTTTCAACGAGTTGCGATCCATCAACGCCGATCTGGTCACGGCACGACTTAATGCCGACTCTGCGAACCAGGCAAAAAGCCGGTTTCTTGCGAACATGAGCCATGATCTGCGAACGCCGCTCAACGGGATACTCGGATACGCACAGCTACTGGTGAGAGATGAAGACCTTGCCCCTGAATACCGGGAGGCGGTCGGTGTCATAGAGACAAGCGGTAATCGACTGCTTGGTCTGCTCAATGATGTGCTCGATCTCAGCCGCATTGAGGCTGAGCGCATCGAACGTCACGATACGGCGGTCGACGTCGACAGTCTGCTCTCAGAGCTCACGGCTATGGTGCGTGTGCAGGCGCAGCAGAAAGGTCTGCGCCTCGAGCAGGGTATTGACCCTGCGCTACCACAACTCATTGTTATTGATGAAAAGAAACTGCAGCAGATTCTCACGAATCTTGTCTCCAACGCGGTCAAGTTTACCCCGGCTGGCATGGTCAGAGTTGCTGCACAGAAATCGGCTGACGGGCAGAGCATTGTGTTCTCGGTGACCGATACCGGTGTTGGTATACCCGAGCACGAACTCGAAGAGATTTTCTCACCGTTCATACAGGGAGACAAACCGCGGATTGACGGCGAAGGCACGGGACTGGGGCTTGCCATCGTGAAACGCCTCGTCGACTTTCTCGGCGGAACGGTGTCGGTCCGGAGTACGGTTGGCAGCGGAACGACGTTTTACGTTGCCTTTCCCCTTCGGGCGTTTCCGGGAGCGATCGAAGAGCAGGCGGATGCACAGTCCGGTCGAAACAATGGAGACGACCACGGGCTTTCGTTTGCTCATGTCACCGGATACATTGGCAATGCGAAGCACATTCTGGTCGTGGACGATGTCGAGGCGAACCGGAGGCTGTTGACCGATCTTCTGGTTCCTCTCGGTTTCACGGTTGACGAGGCGATAGACGGTGGTGAGCTCGTGGAGTGTGCGAAGGACCGGCGTCCTGATCTCATTATTATTGATGTTGTCATGCCCGGGGGTAACGGGTTTGAAGCCTACCTCTCGCTGCGGGACAACGAACTGCTCAAAGACATTCCGGCCATCGCCAGCTCCGGCAGCGTGTCCTCACAGCTGCGCGACGAGTGTCTTCGCGTGGGTTTCTCCGGTTTCCTCGATCACCCTCTCGACAAGGATCGCGTTCTGCGTCTGATCGCCGAAACCCTCAGCATCGTATTCGTCTACAACACCGACCACGATTCGAGTGAAGCTGAACGAAACGGACCTGACCCTGTACCACGCCCGGACGAGGTCTCCGACATTGCCCACGCGCTTCGGCGCGGCGATATCCGCGAGGTGATCGGTGCATGCGAAGCGCTTGCCGGGTCGAAACCGATGTACGCACCGTATTGTGAAACGTTAACGAGCCTCGCCCGCGGATTCAAACTGAAGGCAATCGAAGAGCGGCTGCCGGAGGCATCAGATGAAACGTGAAGATCGCGCAGCGGCGCGCTTGCTCATTGTCGACGATAACTCGGCGAACCTTGGCGTGCTCTACAATCACCTCGATCGGAAGGGCTATCGTGTCCTTGTCGCTCAGGACGGTAAGGCCGTCATCCCTCTGGTCGAAGATGAGACCCCGGATCTGATCCTTCTCGACGTAATGCTCCCTGACATAAGCGGCTTTGAGATCTGCCGTCGGCTCAAGGAGAACCCGGTAACCCGTGATGTACCGGTGATTTTCATCAGCGCCCTTGCGTCCACCGAGGACAAGATCGAGGGGTTCAGAGCCGGAGGCGTTGACTACATTACCAAACCTTTCCAGCAGGATGAGGTTCTCGCCCGGGTCGAAGCGCATCTCACGATCAAGAAGCAGCGCGAAATGCTTGCAGAGCTGAATGCGACGAAAGACCGGTTCTTTTCCATAATCGCCCACGATCTACGAGGGCCGTTCACCGGCTTTCTCGGGGCTTCGCGTCTGCTCGAGGAAAGTGCCGAGGAGCTCGATATCGAAACACTCAGGAAAATCGCCTCAGAGTTGCATCGCAGCGCCGGCCGCGGCGTCGCCCTTCTCGAAAACCTCCTGAAGTGGGCCATGCTGCAGCAGCAGCTCCTGATGCCGCGTCCCGCCCCTGTGCATCTGCACAGCGTGGTGGAAACCGCCGTCGATCTGTTCAGCTCCGCTGCCGAGCAGAAAGGCGTGACGCTCACCTGCGATGTCCATCCCTCACACGTCGCCCGCGCGGACGTGGACATGATCTCAAGCGCGTTTCGCAATCTGATCAACAACGCGGTTAAGTTCACTCCGCCGGGAGGTGCGGTTTCGGTAGCCTCCCGCCGTGAAGGCGACAGCGTGTGTGTCGCGGTCGCGGATACCGGCGTCTGGGTGTCTGAAGAAGATCTGCCCTACCTGTTTCGGTCCGATCGCAAGGTTCAGCGTAAAGGAACGGGAGGAGAGAGTGGTACCGGGCTCGGGCTTGTGCTTGTGGCCGAATACGTCGAGCGGAATGCGGGCAGAATAGACGTCGAAACCGTTCCCGGTACAGGGACGACCTTTACCGTGCATCTGCCCGCTGAATCGTCCGGATTACTTTGATCATCACCTTTGCAAATTCGTGTTGATTCTCGACGCGTTTCCGTGTATTTTACACAACGACAGGTAACGTAATTTACGTTGCCTGTTAATCTCATAGAACATACCATTCCACTTTAAGAGAAGTGAAGGAGAACAATATGGCGAAACAGCTTGCATTTAATGAAGATGCACGTCGGAAGCTTCTGCGCGGTGTCGAGCAGCTTTCGAGTGCGGTTAAGGTTACCCTGGGTCCGAAAGGGCGGAACGTCCTTCTGGACAAGAAGTTCGGCGCACCGACCGTAACGAAAGACGGTGTCAGTGTCGCAAAAGAGATCGAACTCGAAGATCCCTACGAGAACATGGGAGCTCAGCTGCTCAAGGAAGTTGCGACCAAGACAAATGATGTTGCCGGTGACGGAACAACTACTGCAACGGTCCTCGGATACTCAATGATTCGCGAAGGACTCAAGAGTGTTGCGGCTGGTATCAATCCCATGGGCATCAAGCGGGGAATGGACAAGGCCGTCATTGCCGCAATCAAGGAAATGGAAAAAGTCCGCAAGGACATCAAAGAGAAAGAAGAGATTGCACAGGTTGCATCGATCAGCGCCAACAACGATCACGCTATTGGTGAAGAGATTGCCAATGCCATGGAGAAAGTTGGCAAAGACGGCGTCATAACCGTCGAAGAGTCCAAGACTCTTGAGAACTTCACCGACTTTGTCGAGGGTATGCAGTTTGATCGCGGATACCTTTCACCGTACTTTGCGACGAATCGTGACACCATGACCACGGTACTCGAGAATCCCTACATTCTCATTCATGACAAGAAGATCTCGAACATGAAGGACATGCTTCCTGTTCTCGAGAAGGTTGCGCAGCAGAACAAGCCCATCCTGATCATCGCCGAAGACGTTGAGGGCGAAGCCCTGGCGACTCTCGTCGTGAACAGCCTCCGCGGCGCGCTCACGGTCTGTGCGGTCAAGGCCCCTGGTTTTGGCGATCGCCGCAAGGCCATGCTCGAAGACATTGCCATCCTTACCGGTGGACAGGTCATCTCCGAAGAACTCGGTCTGAAGCTTGAAAGTACCGACATTACTCAGCTCGGTCAGGCCCAGACGATCAAGGTCGACAAGGAAAACACCACGATCATCAAGGGTTCCGGAAAGCAGGCCGACATCAAGGAGCGCATCAGCCAGATCAAGGCACAGATCGAGGACACCACGAGTGAATACGATCGCGAGAAGCTTCAGGAGCGCCTTGCCAAGCTCGCCGGTGGTGTGGCCGTCGTAAATGTCGGTGCAGCAACCGAGACCGAGCTCAAAGAAAAGAAGCACCGTGTTGAGGACGCGCTCAGCGCGACCCGTGCAGCTGTCGAGGAAGGCATCATCCCCGGCGGTGGGCTTTCGCTCATTCAGGCGGCAACCGGGCTCGAAAAGATCGATATCTCCGACCTTAGCGAAGACGAAAAGGTCGGGTTCCGCATTGTAATGCGTGCACTCGAGGAGCCGATCCGGCAGATCGCGGCCAATGCAGGTCTCGATGGCGCCGTTGTCGCCGACAAGGCCAAGTCGCAGAAGAAGGGCATAGGCTTTGACGCGGAGAAAATGGAGTGGACCGACATGGTCAAGGCCGGAATTATCGAGCCGATCAAGGTCACCCGAAGTGCGCTGCAGAACGCAGCGAGCATCGCGAGCCTCCTGCTGACCACTGAGTGCGCTATCACCGATCTTCCCGAAGAAAAGGACGATGCAGGTGCTGGAGCCGGTGCCGGTGGCATGGGCGGTATGGGCGGCATGGGCGGCATGTACTAAAAACGTCCGTGTACCGATAGATGTATAAGCCCGTCGTCATACGACGACGGGGTATGCGACGCGCCCGGCAAGACGCCGGGCGTCGTTTTTTTCGGATCGCAGGTCGACACAGCGTTCGTATCCTGCGATTATACAGGTGCGATATGAAACGAGAAGATTTTGTGTTCACCATCGGGTATCAGGGCAGCACTGCCATGGTTGATCGTACAGCCCGAAAGCAGTATGGCAGTCTTGGTACCGATGAGCTGTTCAGGGAAGGTTTACATCGTGCGGCTTTCTGTTCGGCTTTGTACAGCGGGGATGAGGCAGAGCTGCAGTTGTTCAGCGAGCGTTTCGGAGCAGTGTCGGGCCTCGGTCCGGTGAGCGTAGATCGGCTGAAACGACTGTTTGGTGTCACAACGGTTCCCGATAACGTGAACAGGGTCATGCTCGTCTGATGTCGCGTAACTTGACGCCTGAAAAGGCGTTATGGTAGCGTGTCTAAAATCTTGGCCAATCAAGGATAATCACCTATGGAATTAATGTGGCAACGTTTACCGGTGTTGCAGGCAGCCCCTGCAGGAGCCGGTGGTGGGCAGCTCATGTTCACCCTTGTAACCTTCGGACTCGTTTTTCTGATCATGTATCTACTGATCATTCGTCCGCAGAACAAGCGGCAGAAAGAGCAGCAGAAAATGCTCGATGCGCTGAAGAAGGGAGATCGAATTACTACCATTGGTGGTATTCGTGGTACGATACTGAGTATCAAGGACGATACTGTTGTCGTGAAGGTAGATGACACGACCAAGCTTGAGCTTTCCCGCTCGGCGGTCAGCTCCCTGCTCGAGAAGAAGCCCAAGATTAAAGCGTCGAAAGAAAAAGACGTAGAAACGGATCCTCAGGAAGACGATTCAGAGGCCTGATCGGGAACCCGTTCCCCCAGGTTTTCTGACAAAGCCCCGCACGGTGCCGTCGGTAACTGTTTGATTCCTCACGCTCGTCTGGAGTGACCTAGGTATGAGTAAGCGATTTAGATTTTTGATTGTTCTCTTCTTCGTCGTCGTTGGCGGAGTTTTTTTGTCTCCGACCATCCGGTGGTACTTTGTTCTGTCCGATGAAGAGCAGACGCTCGCTGCAAGCAGTCGCATAGAGATACAGCAGTATGCACAAGGTAATGCACGTGCGGCGCTGCAGGGTCTCGCGGAAGCGGTCCGATCGGACGCAGACGCCGATGTTCCCGCGCAGTACGAGTACGTCATCGAGCTTGCCCGGGCCAATCGACGCGCTCTGGGGGCGGATCAGCCGGATCGCTGGACCGCACGGGAAGCGCTTGCGAGCTTCACCTCCGAGGCGCGTGCGTTTGAGGCGATCGAATCGTACCACCGGGACTACGTGCAGCGTCTCAGATCGATGCGAAACAGGATTATCGAGCTTGGTCTTGATCTTTCGGGCGGTGTCAGTGTGACGCTGAGTGCCGACGCTGATAGTCTCGCGGAGCGACTCGGCCGTACGCCGACCGATGACGAGCTTGACGATGCAGTCGACCTTGCCATCGAGATACTCCGGAACCGCATCGACCAGTTTGGTGTTACCGAACCGCAGATCAGGCGGCAGGAAGGAAATCTCATCAACATCGAGATCCCCGGCGACGATGACCGGGGAAGGGTAGAGTCCTTCCTTCAGGGGCGGGGCTCCCTCAACTTTCACATCGTGAACGACGATGCCACTGAGGAACTCATCGCGTGGCAGCGTCAGAACCCGGGTTGGAATCCGGAGCGGGACTCGCTTCCGGACTTTATTCCCGCCGGAACCGTCGTGCGCCCTTACGTCCAGCGCGATCAGTACGGGCTTGACCAGTTTGTGCGCTACATCGCGATTTACGACGATCTGGAAGAGTTCGGGCTTGACGGGGCCTACATTTCCGAGGCGCAGGTTGGTCGTGATCAGATCACACAGCAACCGGTGGTAAACTTTGTTCTTGACGGTCAGGGAGCGAACCTGTTTCGCCGGCTGACACGCGACAACGTCGGTAACTCCATGGCGATTGTCATGGACAGGAACGTGAGAGCCTACGCGAATATCCGCGAAGAAATTCCGACTGGCCAGGTTCGTATCGACGGTGGATTCAACTTCGACGAGGCGAACGATCTGGCACGAGTGCTTCGTACCGCAGCGCTTCCTATCGACCTGCGCGTTCAGAATCAGCAGGTCGTCGGGGCGTCCCTCGGCGAGGATGCGATTCAGTCAGGGTTACAGGCGATCATTCTCGGTTTCAGTCTGGTCGTGCTCTTCATGGCCCTGTATTACAAAGGTGCAGGACTTCTGGCGGATCTGATACTGCTCCTGAATCTGTTTTTCATCATGGCAATACTGTCGGTCTTCAACCTGACGCTTACGCTGACCAGCATTGCAGGTATTATCCTGACGGTCGGTATGGCGGTCGACGCCAATGTCATCGTGTTTGAACGAATTAAAGAGGAATACCGGCTCGGTAAAAGCGCCAAGGCGAGCGTGGCAGCGGGTTTCGGGAAAGCACTGTCTTCCGTTCTCGACGCGAACGTGACGACCTTTATTGCGGCAATATTCTTGAGTCAGCTTGGTACGGGACCCATACAGGGGTTCGCCGTCACACTGGCCGTCGGTATTGTCAGCTCAATGTTTACGGCACTGTTCGTCTCGAGGCTTGCGTATGATTTTGCAACGGATGTTCTCGGACGGTCGAAGCTGAGCATCGGATGGGGTATCAAATGACTCGAACAATCGATTTTCTGAAGGCACGATTCATCTTTCTGATCGTGTCGGCGCTCGTGATCGTCGCCGGTATCGCCGGCACGGTCGCTCAGGGCGGTTTTAATCTTGGTGTGGATTTTCAGGCAGGGCTCCGGCAGCAGGTCGCGATTGATCCATCCGTTTCTTCGGCCACACTCCAGGACGTTCGTTCGGCACTGAGCGGAATAGACGGGGTAGCTGTGCAGTCAGTCGGAACCGAAGGAGAACAACGCTTCAGTATCCGTGTGATCGATGACGGTACCGACGCGGACTTCACGGCGACGGTACAGAACGATCTTCTCGATGTGCTTAGGGAACGATTCGGATCGAACGCGATTATCGAAGAAGAATCGGCCCTGGTCGGACCGCAGTTCTCCGCGACTCTCGCCCAGCAGGCTTTCTGGCTCACCACGGTCGCGTTTCTTCTGATTCTCACGTATGTCTGGATACGGTTCCGTTTTGCGTACGCGATCAGTTCGATTCTTCCCATTATCCACGACGTTGTTGTCCTGCTCGGATTCATCGGTGCATTCCAGATCGAGGTCTCCACGGCGACCGTAGCGGCGGTATTAACGGTCGTCGGGTACTCCCTGAACGATACGATCGTTATTTTTGACCGAATACGGGAGAACGAAACGCTGATGCGTGGGACCCGTTTCGTGCACGTCATCAACACGAGTATCACCCAGAGCCTGACACGAACGCTGATCACATCGGTTACCACGCTGCTTGCCGTTCTCGCTATCTTTGTGTTTGCGACGGGAACCATTCAGGACTTCGCGCTTGCCCTCATGGTCGGAGTCGTAGTCGGTACCTATTCGTCGATCGGCGTTGCATCGCCGGCGCTTCTTGCGCTGCAGAAACGCAGCCACTCGAAAGTCAGCTCCGATGCTTCCGGTAAGCAGTCAGTCGCATCATCAGACGGTGGTGCTGACCGTGGCCGCGAGAAAGTGATCGTCGACGCTGCCGAGACAGAAGCGCTTAAAGAGGAAATTCGCCGGCAGAAGCAGGCCGCGCAGGCTGTACGACCGGGTGAGACCCGATCGCGTAAGCGGAGGAAACACTGATCGCCTGATGGTCAGAAACGAGGTTCCAGGTGACGCTTCATTATCAGGAGCTCGGCAGCGGTGACACCCTGGTCATCCTGCACGGGCTTTTCGGATCCGGAGACAACTGGCTTAGACCGGCTCGCGAGCTCAGTCGGGATTTTCACGTAATTCTGCCGGATATGCCGAATCACGGCGATTCGCCTCACGGGACGTCGATGCAGTATCCGGTCATGGCGTCCGAAACTGCGGCGTTTCTCGGCGAACGCGAGCCGGTACATCTGATCGGGCACAGTATGGGCGGCAAGGTCGCCATGGCCCTCGCCATCGATTACCCCGAACTCGTTCGGTCGCTTATCGTGGTCGATATCTGCCCGGTTCGTTACGAACCGAGTCATACACGCATACTCGAAGGCATGCAGGCGGTTTCGGAGGAAGCCCCGGATCGTCGCTCGGCAGCGGATGCTGTTCTTGCCGAATACATCCCTGACGCGGCTGTCCGCGCGTTTCTTATGAAAAGCTACGATGCGCGAAGCGCCCGCTGGAAACTCAACGTTCCCCTCATACACGGTGATTACGC
>RECN01000039.1 GCA_007694005.1 Spirochaetaceae bacterium | reverse complement strand
TGGTTTCTGGTAGAGGCGAAAACAGCTAATACCACACTCAGCCCATCACTCAAGTACTTCTCCACGCTCCTCGGCTCCATTCCGGCCTTTCAGGTCGTGCGTAGCCTGCCCTACGTGGATGCCGATGCATTTGCCCGGCCAGGGCCTCTGGTTGTGAGTGGACAGACGTTGCTGTCGCAGTTGGTGTGAGGGAACGGCCCTCGGTGTACGCTTGTCTTACCAGTCTGGCACCGAACTGCACAATACACGTTTCTCGTAGGCATTATTAGCTACATGTGTCGGGCGCAAGGGGCTTCACGCCCCTTTGCCCTTACTGAAACTCGTATGCGCCTCGGTCGACCTGCGCCCCGATTACACGTGTATTACCAAGAATGTCGATCGGGATTTGCTCAGCAGTGATTCCGTCGTTGTCGATATCGGCTATATCCTGCGGCAAGAGAGTGGTGTTACCTGCGTCAATTGCCGGAGAATTCAGTGCGAGTTGCAACCCGTCGTCTGCGGTTCGCCAGATTCCATCGACTCCGACTGGATTCGCAGGACCGACGAACAGAGGATCTAAAGCATCTACATCCGTGTATGTCCCTACGTCGTCGCCGGAAAAGAATACGATAGTGTTCGCAAGTCCGAAATCTTGAATTGTCGTGTTACTCACGTCAATATTGCGCGGGTCGGCGTCGTAAGTCGGGCTCTCGGCCATGTAAATCGCCGTACCTTCATTCGCGGTATTGCTCCACAAGATCGAATTATATATTCGCGGCGGACCGCTTTCGATCCAGATTGCTCCTCCACTGATGGTTGCAGAGTTTTGATTGATCGTAACATTTGTGATCTGCACGTTCTGCCCACTACGGAACATGCCGATTGCACCACCGGACTGAGCCGTATTCTGGTGAAATACCGAGTTATACACTTGTAAAGTTACGGCAAGCCCTACAGTATATATTGCTCCGCCGCGATCACCTGCCTCGTTTAACGTAAAACTTGAATTAGCAATAATTCCATTAGCGTTTGTGCCAACTGTGATCGCACCGCCGCCCCCGTTGGAATGATTGTTTTCGAAATGATTCTTTGTGGTGTGAACCACAGAGAAGTTCTCGAAATTCAAAGCCGCCCCACGTCCAGTCGTCGCTGATATTAGATTTCCCGTGAACTCTGACTGTGCAAACACAATCGGCTGAAGCGCTGGAGTGGAGATGTGCACAGCGCCACCACGGGTGACACCAATATTCCGATCAAACAGCGATTCCGTAACGGAAGGTACTGAGTCACCAAAGATACCAAGAGCACCTCCCTGTCCAGCCAGATTATATCTAAAAGTGACGTTTTGAAGTGTCGGGCTGGCATCTACAAGATACATACCTCCGCCACGATAAGTCGGATCGGTACCACCGCCAACATTAGCATTGCCACCTTCGATAACAACTCCATCGAGTATCGTGTCACGCGTCAGATTTGTCCCAGTCGGATGATAAAACACGTGATAGACATTGTTCTCGTTCCCACCGAGTTGTAGCGTAGCACCCGCTCCAGTCACGTTGACCGGGCCACCAGAAAAAATCGTCTCGTTCGCAACAGGATCCCGCTGACTTCGTTCCGTTTCTGTCCCGTCAAACCCGCCATAGACCTCCACATTCGGACGCAGGGCAAAGTGTCGGGTTCGGGGATCGCCTGCGTCTCCTCCGTTTGGACGTCCCACAGGCTCATACGTTCCGGCCTGCACCCAGATTTCGACCGGACCGATATTTATGGACTCGTCGACTGCCCATTGAAAATCAGCCGCGTTCGCCCCCCAGCCGCTCCCATCTCCACCGCCATTCGGCGCCACACGAATAATGTTGTCGGCTGTCGTGAAGCTCAGCTCAGGCGTCTGGACCTCAAAGTCCGTATTTCGCGCCACAACATACCAGGTGTAATCGGTCTGTCGATTCAGCTGGTTTGCCTCATCAAGAATGAAACCTTCCTGCGTGCCGGGTATACCCACCTCGGAGAACACCAGATTTCCATCCTCAAAAATAAAGAGCTCAAGCGTATCAGATCCGGATCCAGGGTCCCACTCAAAATTCGTGCGAAGCGCGACATTTTCTGCCAGATTAAGCGGGGCCTCAAGGCCAACGTCGCTGATCAGAGTCACGGTGCGAGTAGCTGCTCCTGAAACCGACTCACCGAAGGAGTTAAAGGCTCTGACCTCATACGTGTACTCAACGCCACCTGCACCGCTTGTATCGGTGTACATTGTTACGTTCGGGCCCAGATCACCGCTGATCAGGGTTCCGTTGCGATAGACACGATAGCCTTCTTCGGTGTTCGCCTCGTCGATCCAGCTAAGCTGCACGGTCGGCTCAAGGTCAATCTGCACAACATTAAGCCCACTCGGAGCCGCCGGAGGAGATCTGAGTTCAGCGACCGTCAGGTCAAGCGGTGGTGCGGTACTTACAAGACTATCGTATACATGGACAGCCTTTACAATTGGTGCGTGTGCACCATCTCCATTTTGTGCGGTCGTATCGAACAGACGAATCACGAGCGCATATCCGCCCGCGGCTACGGTTGTGTCGATGGTTAGCGTGCCCGTTGTTGCAAAGTCCACGTTGAAGTCGTCCGGTGCCGAGAGAAAGAACTCCGGAGACATGTCAAACGGTGCCAACTCAATCTCGGCGGTATCAACGAACGCTGGCGGAAACGTAATCGTGAACTGCAGGGTCCCCGTGCCTGTCAGAAACGGGAAAATATCGATAGAAACTGGAACCGAGGCCGCATCAATGAGCACGCCCTCGGCTACACCTTGCGCAATAAGTTGATCCGCGCCGTCGAACAGGGTGAGCGTAATATCCCACGTACCGAAGGGAATGTCGTTGATTGGTGTACCGGGGACCCAGAAGTCCACGGGATCCCGTGTGTAATCTCCGGGCGCGACATTTGTGAACTCAACCAGACGGCGGGCAGCGAGGCTGTCGAGGTTCTCAAGGTCGGGCATTATCGTCTGCGCCATGATTTCCTGCGTAGGATTAATTGAGATGCTACCCATGGGCTGGACAATCGAGCCCGAACTCTGGAACGGATTAAAACACCCGGTGGCTATGATAATCAACAGAAAGGTGACAGCTATTGTACCAACAATCCGACCCAAAGTACGTGTATGCATGTTCTATTCCTCGACTATCGTGAAGAAGAAATCTTCAGAGTACGGAAGTCCCCCGATCTCAACGACCAGTGTGAGGGTGTTCAGACCGAGAACGAGATCACTCGCCGGGACAGTAACGTCTGCCGCGGCTATCTCGAACTCGTCCTCATCTTCGCCCATCGCATTCAGTTCTCCGTTAATGAACCAGAAGTAATTCGTGATTATTTCTGCCGAACTGACAGTAATGACCTGCACATCATTCGCAGTAACATTGAGCGTAAATCCGCCAGTATCCATCGAAAACTCAGGGATACCCGGGTTGTTGATCGTGATAATCGACTCGCTAGTCAGAACGTATTCGAACTGCGTAAGTGGCGTCGGGCCGGAAATGTTACCAGCCAGATCGATTTCCCGGACGATAAATCCGTGCACACCCGGCGGGAGAGGCCCGAGAGTCACGGATGTCTCAGGCACAAGGTTCCACGTGGTGCCGCTATCAAACGAGTACTCCCACGTAGCACCCGGTTCACCCGATCCGACCCAGGTGAACGTTGGGGTGTCGACAAACGTAAACTGATCTGGTGGGCTTCCAACTAAGTCAGAGCTGAAAACGCCGGAAGGTGGCGGTGGCGGCGTATAGTCTGTCACGATCTCTACCGTCGTCTCGGAGCTGAAGTTTCCAAATATATCTTCGTAATACACCGTTATGATATGTACTCCTTCGTTCAGGGGCGGCAATACGATCGTCTCTTCACCCGTGTCACCGGTGTCAGGAACCTCTTCTTCGGGAACTTCGGTTGCACCGGTGACTGAGTACCTGAACGTGACTCCCGGGGGGCCCGTAACTGTAATCGACGGTGTAGTATTACTGGTGGGTGAAACGAACCCCGCGACACCGGGTGGCGCAAACGAGCTGAGAGAAAATTCAAGCTCAACGATACCAATCGGTGCGTCTGTCTCGCGATATACGGCAAGGTAGTACGGCTGTAAGGATGCGGGTAAACTTGCTTGCAATCCGGCTCCCTCATCTTCGAAGTCAATTGACGTGCCTCTGAAGCCCGAACTCAACAACTGGAGCCGAATACCCTGCAAATCGGGATCTCCTTCAACGAAAAGTATATGTGATTCTGCGGGACGCAGATCAGTATCAAGTTGGTATAGCGCAAACTCACCGATTTCAGGAAAGAACTGCTTCAGATCAAACACCTCTATCTGATCCGTTTGCACTATTCCCGCGTTCAACCGCACGTCAACCTCTTCGATCCGTTCAGCACGCGTGATTGGCGAAACGGTCTTCGCTCCTGAGTGAAGCGTTACCCCCGGATTCGAGCTGGAAAAGATCCGGACCGAAATGGTGTGCTCGACGTTTGTTGGAACGGAAGGAAACTCTATCGTGCTCGCAACACCTGTGCCGTCGGCGGTTCGGACAAGGGCTTGTTCGACCGTTATGTCCGTAGCGGCTGTACCCCCGACACGGGAAAGCGTCGCTTCAATACGATCGGCAGTCGGTATCAGATACGGGACGCCGGTGCTCCCCGTCTCGTTGAACAGCATGTTTGCCTGAAACTCGAAAACGACGTCGCCCGTTCCACCATCAACCTGAGAGAACATGTTGCTGCAGGCAGCGCCAGCATACAGGATTAGGACGGCGAGAACGACGAACCGGACAGTGCGAAACTGTGCCCATTTGACCATAGTGAGGAGATAATACCGTCGTAATTACAGATTTATCTGTACGACATTTGTCGTATATTGCGTATCCAGACCGCTAAAAGAGCGGAATTTCGAGTAATACTGAGGTTCTATAGAGCTTTGATTATTGTTAATCGATAAAAATAGATCGATACTATACGGTGCGTTATATTTAAAAATCGTTCCCATTGGAGTACACAGTGAAACAGACGGCGAAGACCGCGTTCCTGATCCTGATAACGCTGCTTGCGTTCAGCACCTGTAAAAATATGTTTCAGGTCGGTCTGGGCGAAGAGACGGATCTTGAGGCTCCGTTGGTCAGTCTGTCATCACCTGACACGGGAGCGTTTCTGACCGGAACGGTGACGCTCCGGGGCCGGGCCAGCGACGACCGAGCCATAGAAAGAGTCGAAATATCGTTTGACCGCGGAAATACCTGGCGCCAGATCAACACCTACGACCCTGGGACAAAGAGGTGGGAGTATCAACTCGATTCCACCGGGTTTCCTGACGGGCGGCTCATAATCACGATCCGTGCGACCGACAGTGCCGACCGCACGACGACAACTGATAACCTTGTGTACAATGTGGATAATAACCCGCCGGTAGTGCTGGTAACCGAGCCACGCGGTTTTGAGCAACTCATTTTTAATACCGAAGCAGTAATTACCGTCACCGCAGCCGACGTCCATGCGATTCGCCGTTTCGGGTCGATCGTCGAACGATCAACTGACGAGGGAGCCACCTGGGAAACAATAGAAACTAGTGAGGTCGAACAGTCTACGACCTGGACTAAGGTCTTCGAGTCCGATTCCTACACAAGCGCGGAAAATCCTGAAGCCCTCTTTCGTTTTTTTGTCTGGGCAGAGGACGAAGCCGGCAACAGAAGCAACAGCTTTTATCACTTCGACACGCTGCGTGCGGCGTCCCAAAGACCGTGGACTGCCGACCTTCTCTTGAGCACGCTTTCGGCGGGCACCGATCCTCTTATTGAAGAGATTCGCAGCAGCAGTTTCCCGGAAAACAATACGCTCGATCTGTTTTTTGATGAAGACAGCGATATCCCGGTTATTGAGTGGACAAGCCCGAGCTCGCTTTCCGACGATACGCTCCCGGGCATTCGCTCTCAGGGACTTCTGACCGGTATCTTTCGAGATGACGACGCTATTGATCAGGAATCCGCGGCGATCAGAATTTTTCGTCTTAAACCCGATGTGACGAGTAATGACTGGCACCTTGCCGAGTCCTGGAACGAGGAGGTCGCCTGGACTCCGCCGGATCTGTTTACCTCGGATATTCGGTCAGTGCGCTGGGATTACCGCATGCCGGCGGACATCGGGCAGGGAGTTTTTAAGGCTGAGCTGCGTGTATCAGACATCGATGGCACACCGAGCAACCCGTTCTCCAAACTGTTTGTAATTGATGATGGCAGCCCGTACGTTGAAATCGACACACCTGAGAACATCTATTTCGCAGATGATTTTATGGTCACGGGTATTGCCCAGCATTCCGACCCGAACCTGCTTTCGGTTCTGGTCAGCGTAGGCACCGGATCCGCTTCCAGCCCAACCTGGCTGGCTAACCTGGAAAACGTGCTGGCAGACTTTGATGCGGCCACACAGACCTGGAGCATCAGCTTTGATGCGGTGGAACACCTCTCTGCCCTACCGGACGGAAGTGTCCGCATTCGTGCAAGGGCGGTCGTTGGCGATTCAATCGACGAGCGCCAGATAAGCCTGGTACGCGACACCCAGGCACCACAGGTCGGCATCAATACCCCCAACGCTGCAAGCGCCCTGAACACCATTGCCCGCGCACAGGGTTTCAGTTCCGACGCCCTCTCGGGGGTAGACGGTATTTCGGTGCGACTAATCGACGCTCCGGACCCGATTACGGCGGGTGATGACCTTCTATCGGACTGGACCTGCTTCTGCGAAGAGCTGAGCTTGAGCGAAATCGGTGCAAACGGATTTGCCTTCGAGGGGGTAGCCACGAACTGGACCCTGTACCTCGACACGCGGCGATTCGAAGACGGGGACGTCACACTTGAGGTTCGCGCTCGGGACCGCGCAGGAAACGAGAGCTTCGTTGAGCGCGCCTTCACGATTGATCAAGCGAGTAACCGTCCGGTTCTGGAACTGTCGAATATTGACATTGATGGCGGCCGTTTTGACAACGTGCTGTCCGGTGAACCGAGGCTTATCGGTAACGTTACCGACGACGATGCAGTGAATCCGGACACCTTCCGGTATCGGGTCAGACCCTTCGGTGGTACCGAAGACGACTGGAGCGTCTGGCGTTCTGTGTATGAGACCGGAGAGCGTTCGGCAACGCCTCGCCTTGACTTCAACATCCCGCTTCTTGATCCGGATAACCCGAGCGCGTTTATCCGCGACGGCAGCAGCGAGCTGCAACTGTGGATCGAAGATACCGGGAACAGTGCCCTGGGGATAGATCCGGTGGGGCTGACCGACCTTGCACCGCAAGACGGCGGTGGTACATTCGTTGAGCTGTCCGTGGATACCGGCCCACCGACTATCACGGTTTCCTCTCCCGCAAGTGGCTTTATCACGAACAGTGACTTTACGATCAGTGGCAGCGCCACCGACGGCTTTGGCATCGACCGTATAGAGATCAGCTTTGACGGCGGCATGAGCTATCTGGACCCGCCGGTGTTCGAGTACGACACCGAAAGCAACGCCCCGGTAACGAACGAAGGGTTCTCCTTTTCGGCGGAGATTGGTGCTGAGATTGGCGGGGCAGACGTCCTGACAGACGGCACCTACAACATCCGCGTTCGCGCACGCGACCTGTCAGGTTCTGTCGCCACCGAAAATCTGACCGTGACCGTTGATACGCAGGCACCTACGATCGAGTTCATTCGCCCCGACGACGGGGACACCGTGAACGCCACGGTACGCATACAGGGATCGGCAAACGACAATCTGCAAGTCGCGACCGTCTACTGGTATATCGGTCCTGAAGGCGAAGCCCCTCCGTCAGTACCCGGGGAACTTGACCAGTGGAACGCGTTCTCAAACCGCTACAGCTGGGAGTATATCTGGGACACCTACGCCTGGCAGGCAGATCCGGAAAACCAGGGCACCTTCGACTCAGCCACATACCAGTTTCACGTCGCTGCGGTTGACACCGCGGCGAACTGGAGCGACATAACAGCGCTGACCCTTACGCTTGACCAGGAATCAGACCGTCCGACCCTTGAGATGTCAAACCTTGATATCAACGGGAGCGGATTGCCCGATCCGATCGGAACCGAACCAGACAACATATTCGGGGCAAATGCGGTCATTACCGGCAGCGTGCAGGACGACGACGGTATAGTCGGTAGCGGCCTTACCTACCGGACCCGCAGCTGGGACCGGGATGCTGATGCCGGCGCCGGAGCATACGGCAACTGGTCAGCCGGCGACGATGCTGAATGGACACCGGTTACGAACACCTTTACGAGCCCACGTACCAACGCTACCTGGTCGCAGCCGGTTTCCACTCTTGGCGACGGCGTGCACGAGATCGAGTTCCGGGTCCGCGACATTCTCTTTGACAGCAACAGACCTCTGGAAGATAACTTTAACTGGAACACGATTGGACCAGTTTCGTTTGCTATAAATACCGCCAATCCACAGCTGACGGTCAGCAGCGGACTGGCAGCCGCGGGCACGACCTTTGTCGGGGACGATAGACCGTTCAGCGGAAACGCGAGCGACGTCGTTGGCGTACACAGCGTCACCGCGTCCTTCGTTCGTGACACGGATCCTGACGATGTAACCCAACTGACGGTCAACTTTGATCAGCCTAATGACTCGATTTCCTGGGAAACCACGTTCCCTGTCGGCCTCGGCGAGCCGGAACAGCTGGCAGACGGCGACTACACCGTAACCATAACCGCCACCGACCGTCTCGGCCGCACCGGTTCCATAAGCCGCGCGGTCTACATCGACACCGAAGCGCCAACCATTACCGTCGGCAACCTGAGCGAAAACGCGCTCGTTACCACCGCCGATTTTACCATTAACGGCACCGCCGACGACGGCAGCGGCAGCGGTGTGGACCTCATCGAATACAGTCTTGACGCAGGCACTACCTGGGAAGAAGCCACCGGCACACCACCCGCTGGTCGGTAGCCCTCGAAGGTCTGGAAGAGAGCCTGGACAACACGATTCAGCTGCGCTCAACAGATCAGGCCGGCAACCGCTCAGAACCTACTATCATCAACTTCCGGGTCGATCTGAACCCTCCGCAGATCAGTGATTTCGGTTTTACCGGAATCATGACTGTCGGAAACCAGAATTACGCAAACGACGAGTTCGAGTTCAGTTTCGATGCATCGGACACCCTGGGGCTAAAACGCGTCACGATTACCCGGGAGGACAGCTTCGACACGTTCACCGTGTTCGATGAAATGTACGATAGTGATCCCCTTGCACCCGAAACGACAGCTTCCATAAACCTGACGCAAAACACTGCTCAGGCGCTTCCCGAAGGCGACTACACCTACACCATTACCGTAGAAGATCTGGCCAATCGCTTCGCGACCCTGAGTCGCACGGTGGTCATAGACCGCACCCCCCCAGATGTCGAAATAACTAACCTCCGCCCGGTACTGGAAGGGGACGGACTGGATCGGGTCAACGGAACCATAGAGTTCTCGGTTGCCGCAGGCGACGCAAGCGGACTGGTCAGTAACGGCGTGAAGTGGTGGATCGTAAGAACTGACGCAGGTGCGGTTCCAAACCCTGCTCCGACCGGTTTCGATGACACGCGGGGGACCACGTTTGGTGCCTCTCCCTACCGCGCCCTGTTCGACACCGACTCAGGTCTGGACTCCGACGGCGAAGAGATGCAGGACAACACCGAGTACACGCTCTACGTTATAGCCCGCGACCGGGCGGGCAACGAGACAATGGTGCAGCGGGAGTTCCTCGTCGATCAGGACTCTGACTTCCCGACGGTCAGCTTCACGGATGTAGATCCGACCATCGACAGTGCCGGGGAGCTACAAGCTGCCCTGGACGGAGGCAATCAGGACAACCTGCTCGAACTCAACGCACGGATACGCGGTACCATAGAAGATGATGATCGGGTTGATGCGAGCAGCATTGAGATTTCGCTTAATACGGAGAATCCCCAATACAGCGAGGATCCTGGCGAAAGTGACTTCGATCCGGTAACCTCGCGTGGCAGCTCGGGTCGTAGTGTATCATTTTCGCATAATCTGATAGCAGCCGGACTCAGCGACGGAGTTCACTTCTTCTACCTGCGTTTCAGCGATGATGAGAGCGTGAAGCTCGGTGACACACCGATGCGCACCACGACGGTAGGGCCGATATATTTCGTGATCGATACTCGCAATCCTGACGTAGCGTTTGCCTCTCCTGCGGTGAACAGTTATCAGCAGAACTCGTTTTCCGTAACGGGTACCGCCAGCGATGCCAGTGGTATTTCTGAGATCGCCGTATCGCTGGACGGTGGCACTACCTGGGACAGTGAGAATGTTGTCGACACAAGCGGGGACGACCCTGCGTTTGCCACGTGGAGCTATCTGGCAACAGTCAGTGAAGACGATATCGTGGCCATTCGGGTTCGTGCACGTGACGCGTTCAATAAAGAAACGATTATTGAACGGCAGGTCACAGTTGATACGACACGGCCGCTCATTACGATCAACGAGCCCACAACTGGTGGCACGGTGAACAGCGTGGTACTGCTGCGCGGTATAACAACTGACAACTTCACGGTAGCAGCCAGCTATTACTTTATTGATGAAAGCACCCTCACACCACCACATCCGTCAGACGATCTGTCGGTGTGGTCTCAGTTTGACGGAGTCTATAGTTGGGAGTACTACTGGAATACACTGGATGATCACGACACTGAAGATGCGAAAGATTTTACCTTACATGTTGCCGCAAGAGACTCGGCAGGCAACTGGAGTCTCGTAGAAACAAGCACCATTACGGTAGACCAGTCCACAAATCGACCAGTGGTTACGATCAACAACCCTGACGGGCAGCTGCTCGACAATACCGGGACCATATCCGGGACCGCGACAGACGATGACGGTATCGATTCCAGCACCATGGAGATAAGCTTCGATAATGGCGATACGTGGCGCCCGGTATCCAACCCCGGCAGCGGTGGCTTCTTCGTAAACTGGACCCATAGTCTTGCCCATGGGGACGGTGTACCGGAGCGATTCGAGCCGTATACGGTTCTTGTCCGAGTCCAGGATACCGGCGATACACGGGGCGGACACATAATTAATCCGGTTACCGGAGTATCGAATCCAATTGAGATCCGTAAGAACGACTCACTTCCGAACGCGGAGATAACCTCGCTGAGTAACGGAATCATCACCACCGAAACCTTGCAGGGAGCGTATATCTCCGATTACTTCCTTATAGAAGGTGAGGCCGAGGACGGAGTCGGGATCGAGAATGTGGAAGCCAGGCTGGTTGGAGTAGCCGGACAAGATGTATTTACTGCGGTTGACGATGTTTCCGGGGCCGACGAACCATACTCGACGTGGCAATGGGAAAGGGACTCTCTTGATCTAACCGGTCGATCCACGCTGAACATAGAAGTACGCAGCACCGATCGGCATGGTCGATCTTTCACCCGATCGTTCACCGTACTTGTTGACAGCGAAGCCCCGAGTGTAAACATTGACACAACATCAACAAATCCGGACACAGGAAGTGGCGCGTACAATCGCGTGGTGACCTTCCGTGGTACGTCAACTGACAATGTACAGGTAGAGAGAATCTACTACCGGTTTGCAGGAACGGACCCAGGTCTTCCTGGTCCGGACTTCGATGGATGGTCTATCGCGTCCGGTATCTATAACTGGAATGCGGTCCTGGATACTCGCGACGTACATAACGAGGACAGCGACTTCGAATATGGATTATATGTCGTCGCGGTCGATGCTGCGGGCAACATGAGCGAGGTCGAAAGCCTGACATTTACCATAAATCAGGAAAGCGACCGCCCGGTGCTTTCGGTCAGTACTCCTACAGCTGACGAACTCCTGGGACAGGGTGCGAAGGTTATCGGATCAGTTTCTGATGATGATGGCCTCAGCAGCATCGAAATCAGAATAGCCGAAGTGTCGGTATGGAACTTTGAACCCGGAACGGATGATGGTTACGTTGCGGTCGACAGTCCATCAAACGTATCCGGGCGGAACGTATTCTTTGAACACGATCTTTCCGGTTTCAGTGATGGTGAATATCGAGTCCAGATCAGAGTGCGGGACATACACTACATCGACGACGACGATACCCCCTTTAGCTATGTCGAGTCGGAGCCCGTCGATTTCAAGGTTGACGTGGCTCCACCCGAGATCATGATCGACCGAATGGTCATTGATGCTCGCTACACGGGAGAGGACGATCGGGAAATAACCGGCTCGTTCAACGGGCGATTTATCAACAATGACTTTACCCTGTATCTCGATGCGAGCGACGACAGCGGACTCGAGTTCGTGCAGGTACGAATCGATGATGGTGCATGGATCGACGCTATTCTCGAAGACAGTGGAGAGTTCGCCGGTCTCTACCGGGTGACCATCATTGTCCCGGACAATGATCTCGACGGGGACCGAACCATTAACTACCGCGCGCGAGATAATTCCGGTAAAACGACGGCTAGATTCATAACAGTAGTCATCGACACCAAAGCTCCGGAAACCGAGTTCATAACCGACAGTACCGAGGTCTATCGAACGGTACGCGTACGCGGGCTGGTGGAGGAAGAGAATCCGCTTCAGCAGACTTACCTGTGGGCCGGTGAAGCCAATAATCTTGATCCGGCAGATATCTCGCAGGCACCTGCAGATCTCACACTATGGGATCGCACCGTAACCGGCAGCTACTCATGGTTCTATGATTTTGACACAACGTTGGAGACTCCACAGGGATGGTACCGCCTGGTTGCCCGAACCCGTGACCGAGCCGGAAACCTCTCAGAACCGGTCAGTCTGCTCCTCGATCTGAATCAGGAGGCCGACAGACCTGTTATTACCTTGTCTAACCTGACTAACACGGCTAATCCGACAGCCGGGCAAAACACCCTGTCGAGTCCAATTATCAGCGGTTTTGTGACCGACGACGACCGCGTTGCAGGCAACTCGCTGCAGATCCGCATCCGGGAAGAAGGCGCGCCAGAATGGCCGGCATGGGAGGTTCTGCCGACGGTCGATGATGCGTTCTTCATCAACTGGTCGTACAATCTTGATCTGCCTGACGGTGTGTATGAAATGGGCTTCCGGGTCCTCGATACGTTGGCCGTAAACCGTAATGACGTAATGGATCCGGCCAACTATGCAGAAGACAACTACAACTGGCAGGAGCTCGGGCCGGTAAGATTCTTTGTGGCAGCAAATCCACCCGAAATTACGGTATGGGATCCAGATCGCGGTGATGGAACGGGCACCTTGTGGAGTGCAAATAATCGCAAGGTATACCGAAGCGACTTCACCGTGAACGGCAACGTGACATCGAGTTCCGATAACACGTTCATGCAGTATAGAACTCAATTGGTAGGCCAGACATGGTCGGACTGGGTGTACATCCCAGGTACATGGGACGGCACTTCGGGCACTGTGCCAGCGAATACCACGCCCGACTGGAGCTTTACGGTGACAATCGACGAAACGGTCGCGGAAGGTCAGTACGGCCTGCAGATCCGTGCAGTTGACTCGCTCGGCGGGGTCACCACGCGACCGGGTGCCGGGGAGCAGCCGTTCCGCTACTTTGTGGATCGGACGAGACCGGTGCATACGCTCGTTTCAGCGCCAACGGGTGAAAACCAGATTTACGTATCGGGGTATGATGATGTATTCATCTACGGACTACGCTGGGTTGGGACCAATCCTGGAACCGCACACCCACGGGATTGGGCCGGTGCGACCGATGTGCTTGTAAATCCACTGGAAGAGGCCCCCGGTTTCTATAACTATGGCTATGGGTTTGATCCTGCTGATCCGGAAGAACCAATTTCCAGCGTATTCGTGATTGGTCGCGGTGGTGGTCCTGGTGATACCAGGCCCACATGGTATGCGATGAGAGATCGATCTGGTAACTGGACACCAGTATATTATGTCGAATCACGTTCTGGTATCGACAATCCGGACCCTGAATTTTTATACGATCCTGATGCCGCCCCTGCTGACTAGCAAGTACCAAGTATCATTCAACCGCCCAGCGCGCCAGAGCATTCAGCTCCGGCGTGTTGGCCCGGTCGATCCAGGCGTCGAGAATCTGCGGCGGTGTCTCTCCGGTATCCCAGGAGAAAAACGGGCGACCGGTCGTTTCGCTCAGTCGTGTAGTCACGTCAGCCGTTCTCAAGTATGTAATAAGAGCACGGGCAGTTCGCCGGTTCGACGCTTCGGTCAGCACTCCGAGGTAGTGCACGCTCCCGACGGTCCATGGATCGTTAGTGGCTGAACCAGGGAACGGGACAAATATCATGTTTCTTCGGTTCTGCGGAGGAAGTGCGGTGAGCATGGTCTCGTTCATAATACTGAATGCCGCTGAGCCGTCCATCAAAGGCGTCAGTCCCGCAGCCCAACCACGCGGCCATGCCCCGAGATGAAACCATTCCCGCTCACGCCACGAAGATAGCCTCTGTCTGCTTGCTTCTATAGTTTCAGGCATGGATTCGGCATGAGGAAACGTCTGAACCGAACTGCTCCCGTGCACGGCGGCGGTGACAAACTGCACCCACAGCAGGTATGGCCAGCCATGGCTATTTCCGAGTGTGATCGGAGCAATGCCATGGCCATGAAGAACGTGCAGAACCGTCTCAAAGGCGTCAATGTCGAGCGTCCCCTGAAGCAGCCCCTGTGCAAGCTGTGGTTGATCCTGCTCAAGCAGACCCAACGCCGAGCTGTGCACACCAAGAGCCCACAGTTGCCCGCTCCAGGCCGTAGGGGGTTCCACGTACGCTGCAATGTCATTTGGGAAGTGGTGCAGTATGCGTACGTCAGCACTCCGCCCCGCGTCCGGATCGATACGGTCAAAGTCAATCGTAATCTGATTCGTGTCTGCGTAGTCCTGCAGCACACGGCCAATCTGGTGGACGACATCGGTGTTCATAAGATCATGACGAATAGTAATCGTTGCCTGACGACCGGCGAACAGTATCGCGATAGCAATAACCAACGCCCCAGCGAACACAATAATGAGAAAAACTAACGTACGATTCATGTAGCACCTCAAGCGACTCAAAATCCATCACTCACTTCCCATCTGCTCATCCACCGACCCCGGATTGGCAAGCCAGGTGCCACTTTGGGAAAGCATCGGGAACTCCCGGAAGACTGCGTGCTCTGCTCCGTGTTGGGCGAGATCTCGCGTGCGGGTAATCGTGTACAGATCAGCGAGGGCATCGAGCAGGCGAGCACTGTTGGTATCTATGCCTGCAAGCGTAACTTGTATCATGAGCCGATCGCGCTCCGAACCGCTGCTTCGTGACCGGAGCACCTCGGCCCGGAGGGCGGGCAAAACGCTCGTCTGCAGACGTTTAAGTATGGTGAGCATGGCCTGACTCCCGGTGTAGACGCGAAAAAATCGTGGCCACCGTCATCCGATTTCGCGTAATCGGCAAGGATTCCCACCTCGCGCCACGCGGTGCTACGAAGCTCCGACCGCTCGAGTCGAAGACGCAGGTGTCTGTTCCCCGCTTTCGCTTCAAAGGCATCGATCGCAGCTTGTACCGCATCGTGAAATGCCTCGAGATCTGTTGTCATGACGCTTGGACTATATCGTGCAGAAAGCGGTGCGTACACGGAACAGGACATATGCTCCCTACAAAAACACCTGCACCGCCGTGGACGCAGCCATTACAAAGGTCACAAGAAGGCCTATGAACCACTGTCCGTTACGGATGCTGCGCTGCAGATCGTCGAAGCGTTTGTCCATGGACTCGAAACGTTTATCCATGTTGTGTTGCATGCTCTCAAAGCGCTTGTCGAATTGCTCAAAGCGTTTGTCCATATAGTGGATAAGATCGGCGAAGCGCTTGTCCATGGACTCGAAGCGCTTATCCACGGACTCAAAACGTTTGTCGACCTGTTCAAACCGCTTGTCGACCTGTTCAAACCGCTTGTCGACCTGTTCAAACCGCTTTTCCATAAGCGCGAAGCCCTCGCGCATGAGTTCGCGCTGGGTTTTCAGTTCTTCTTCGACACGGATCGTGCGCTCGCGCAGTTCCATGTCCCGGTCCAGGTTCGCTTCCCGAAACCAGGCACCGAGATTCCCGCGTACGTACATGCCTATCTGTTCAAGGTGTTCTGATTGCAGTTCCATAGCTCTGTCCGCCATTCGGTGGTCTCCTCTCAATATACCAGTCTTTACTGGTATATACGAGGCCAAAGTGCGATCTGATTGTTACCGGATCACCGCCTCCGCCTCGCGGGCGGCCTGCTCATAGAGCGAGGCATCTCCGTCGCGGCCGCGCTTTGCCGCCCCGCGGGCGTACACCCGGCACTTGCGGGCAAGCTCGCGGGCCGCGATGGCGAGTTTGCCTGCGGGGACGGAGGCGGGGTCGACACTGCCCCAGCGGGGTTCAGGTGGCCTGCCGACACGGGTCAGGGCTTCGAGGCCCAGGCGCGCCGGGCTGGGCCCGCCCGCGTGACCTTCGCTGCCCCCGACCCCGCCCGCCCGGCGCGGGGTTGCAGCGTCCACCACGAAGCCGGCAAGAGCCTGTATGCGGAAGCCTTCGATCTGCGCGTATTTTTCCGACAGCTGCGGCGCGAGCCCGGCACGCTTCTCGATGAGTTCAATATCCACATGGGCGATCTTCTCAAAGGCCAGAAGGCGAAGCAGGAACTCGTAGTCCTCGGCGACTTCCAGGTCCTCGCGATAGCCACCATAGCGGAGGAACAGATCGCGTCGCATGAGGGTGGTCGACGGGCCCACGATGCATTTTTTCACCGCGTCGGAGAATATATCGCCCTGCCTCGCGTGCCGCATGTGCGACTGCGAGACCTCCGTCCCCGCGCGCAGCCAGCGTTCCCTCGTGTGACACAGCGAAAGACCCGTACGCTCGAGCTCATCCATCTGCCTGGACAGCTTTTCCGGGAGCCATCGGTCGTCGCTGTCGAGGAAGGCGATCCACTCGGTGTCTGCAGCCTCGACGCCGATGTTCCGGCAGCGGCCGGGGTAGCCTGCGTGAGAAAGCGGGATGTATTGCAGGGGATAACGACACGACAATGCAGAAACGACTGATTCGGTCTTGTCTTGCGAGCCGTCGTCCACGACAATTATAACAGGACGGACGCGTGCCTCGGAGACAGATTCGATCGCCTCCACGAGAAGATCAGCACGATTCCAGGTAGGAACAATGACGGACAGGCGCATACAGGCAGCATACATCATTGCTCCGGCAATCACGATCGCAGTCGGCCTGCTCATCGCCGCGGGTATCCTGTTATCGGTCCGGGTGACGGAACTGCAGAACGTTCGCGACTCCTACGAGGGTACCCTGGAACACTGGACTGTTTTCCAGAGTGAGACCACCAGCCTGCTTTTTTTGAGCGATCCACGAACCGGGTACACCGGCTGGATACGCTCGCTCGAGCAGTTTCGGTCACAATGCGGGGTCTGCCGGGATAGGGATGACCTGAGCGGTCTGTTTCGCGATTCGGGGTTCGACCCGCTGATCAGTGAAATAGTCGATGCCTGGGAGACGGTATCGGGCGATATACAGGAGCTCGAGCGAATGATCTCGCCGGACAGCCCACCGGTCGAGCGGCTTCGCCTCGCAGCGGTCGCCCGGAATGTCACCGTTCGTGGAGAAACCTTCACGCGGTCGATCAGACAGTTCAAGAACCGGATAGATACCGAACTTCGCCACGCGCAGAACAGACTGAACCTTATCCCCCTGCTTCTCGGCCTCCTGCTTTTCGCAAGCACGGCCGCAGTCATCCTGACGCGACGACACGCAGCCATCCGGGAACGGCGACAGATCCTGGCCCTGAACGCGATGATGGAAGGGGTTATCATTACCGACCCGGCGGGGCGTATCAGCTTTGTAAACGGACACGCGGCGGAACTCTACGGATGGAATCCGCGCGAGGTTCTCGGGCATCCCCTGGAAGATGAAGCACCGCGCCTGGACGCGCTTGCCCCCGGCGCAGAAACTATGACTCACGCCGACGCCGACGGACGCACGATCGAGTGCAGCATTCGTGAGATCTACGGCGGAGGATCATCATCAATTGGAACCATCTATGTGCTCCGCGACATGACCGATGCGCTTGCCCGCAAGGCCCTTGATGATCGCGCGCGGCAACTCGAGGGCATCGGAAGCCTCGCGGGAACGATCGCGCATGAGTTCAACAACATCCTCGGCGGCATGCTCGGCAGCATATCCCTGCTCGAGGCAAATGGTGATGATGAACGCCGCGCGCAGCGGATATCATCACTGCGCACCGGCATCAGTCGTGCCCGCAAGCTGTCGAACCGGCTCATGGTCTTCTCCGAGGGACACACACCAACCCGGACCCGGGAATCGCTGAACGACCTGCTCGCACGCGAGATCCGTTCCTTCGACTTCCCGATTGACGTTGACTGCGCGCTGTTTCGATGTCCGCAGAATGTCATGGTTTCGGTCAACCCGGAGCAACTCGGCGAGGTGTTCCGTTCGATACTGCAGAATGCGGTCGAGGCAATGGAGGGCGATGGTACGATCTGCGTGAAGACTCAAGCCGATCGTTCTCCCGACAGAGACGAGCCCGAGTGGATATCGATCCGTGTCGAAGACACAGGACCGGGCATCGCTGACGCGGTAGCGGCCCGCGTGTTTGACCCCTTCTTTACCACCAGCGAAAACCGTCGCGGGATTGGCCTTTCCATCGCCTATAAGGTGATTTCAGCACACGATGGCGATATCGCAATACACACCCGAGGAGATGCGACCGGCTGCTGCGTGGAGATTCATCTCCCTGCACTGCGTGACGATTCCCGTTGATTTTTCGGTGCCGGCGGTCATACATTATAGGGATGGAACCTGAAAAGACATCTGCCCGTATTCGCCTGACGGATATCAGTCCCCGATCATGGGAACACTCCGCCGACCGCGCTGCGTTGAACACGCTCAAGCGCCTGCCCGGCATGGATGAAGTGCTGAAATTCTTCGTCGGTGGAACCGGCGAGAAGTCGATTCGACTGCTCTTTATGGCAAGTTCGGTCCGGGCCACCCCCCGGCAGTTCGCTCACGTATACCGGCTCACCGAGAAGGCAGTCAGCATCCTCGACGCACCGGATATGCCGGACGTGTTTATAACGCAGAACCCCGCGCTCAATGCCGGGGCAGTTGGCGTAAAAAAGCCATTCATCACCCTGAACAGTGCAATGGTGCAGAGCTTTTCCGAGGAAGAACTGCTCGCCGTCATTGGACACGAGCTCTCGCACATCCTGAGCGGACACGTGCTGTACAAGACCCTGCTGTGGTTCCTGGTGAACGCATCACTCTTTATCGCAAAGCTTCCGATAGGACAGATCGCGGCCATGGGCATAATCGCTGCACTCCGCGAGTGGGACAGGAAAAGCGAGCTTTCGGCCGACCGTGCAGGACTCCTGACAGTGCAGGACGCAGATGTCAGCAACCGCGTGCTCATGAAACTCGCCGGCGGCACGCAGATCGAGCACATGGATATCGATGAGTTTGTGAAACAGGCAGAGGAGTACGACACCGGAGAGAACATGGTCGACGGTGTGTACAAGTTCATGAACCTCGTGTGGCAGAGCCACCCCTTCCCGGTCATGCGCCTGGCGGCGCTCAAGACCTGGGTCGAGGAGGACAACTACGGCCGGATCATCGGGGGCGATTACATACGCCGCAGCGCCGAAGAAGAAGCCGACATGAAAAAGGACTTCGAGGACGCCGCGCACGAGTATCAGGAAGAGTTTCGCCGCAGCAAGGATCCGCTCGCGCAGACCATAAGCCGGGCAACCGAGCAGGCAGAAGAAGTCCGTAAAAAAGCCGAAGAGTTCTTCGGTCAGATGTTCAAGCGATAGGGGCAAGGCCATGCTGAAAGAAGGCGACAAGGCACCCGCATTCGAGTTGCAGGATCAGAACGGAAAGACCGTGTCCCTCGGCGACTTCGCCGGGAAACACGTGGTCGTGTATTTCTACCCCAAGGACGACACCCCCGGCTGTACGAAGGAAGCCTGCAGCTTCCGCGACAGCTACGCAGACCTGACTGCAAAGGGTGCGGTGGTGCTCGGTGTCAGTGCAGACTCTCCCGAAAGCCACGCGAAGTTCGCGGGCAAATACGACCTGCCCTTCACGCTCCTGAGCGACCCTGACAAGACCATGATTCAGGCCTTCGGCGCGTGGGGTGTCAAGAAGATGTACGGAAAGGAATACGAAGGCATTATGCGTTCGACCTTCGTGATTGGTCCGGACGGGGTAATCACGAAGGTATTCCCGAAGGTAAAACCGGCGGACCACGCCACCGAGATTCTCGGGCTTCTGTAGGGGCCACTGGAGCTTCCGCAGGGTGCGGCCGGACGGTGGGCGGCGGTGCTACAGGAGGATCTGTAGCGCCGTGGACGCCGCCATGACAAAGGTCACGAGCAGTCCTATGAACCACTGGATGTTCCGGATATTGCGATTCAAGTCGTCGAAGCGTCTATCCATGGAATCGAAGCGCTTGTCGACCTGTTCAAAACGCTTATCCATGTTGTGCTGCATC
>RECN01000043.1 GCA_007694005.1 Spirochaetaceae bacterium | reverse complement strand
CGCTCCTTGAGGAAAAGCAGCTGCTCCTGCGGGAGACCCACCACCGAATCAAGAACAACATGCATGTCATACAGAGCCTCCTTTCGCTTGAGGCCCACAGCCTGATCGACCCGACGTCTCAACGCGTGCTACAGGGAGCCGCCGGGAAAATCCGGAGCATGATGGTGCTATACGACAGGCTTTACCGGTCTGAAACGCACGGGGAGGCTACGCTTCGCGATTTTCTGCCACCGCTCGTCGAGCAGATTGTCGACATCTTCTCTGCTGCCGGCAAAGTCGATACTCAGCTCGAGCTGGACGATATTTCCCTGCGCGATGATCAGCTCTCGGCGATCGGCATTCTCGTCAATGAGCTCATCAGTAACTCTATGAAGTACGCGTTTGCCGAAACCGAAGCCCCACGGATTACCATATCAGCGCGAAAAGACGGCGACGTGATTGTCCTGACCTACGGCGACAACGGCTCAGGTATCCCCGAGTCGGTCACGATCGGAGACGCCACCGATGAAACAGCGGGCTTCGGGATGCAGCTTATCGGTGCGCTCGCAGATCAGTTGAACGCTATCGTTCGTGTAGAACGCGACTCCGGAACGCGGATCGTGCTCGAGTTCGCCGCATGATCCGCAACCGACGGCATTGACGGAACCGGCAGAAGCCTCCAATCTCCACCATCATGACTGACGGACAGAACAGAAGTAACATCAAACCTGGATGCCGGGTTCTTATTGTGCAGAAACACCACCAGCGCAGCGGCGAAACCACCGAGGGAACGGTTCAGGATATCCTGACGAAATCACCGAACCACCCTCACGGAATCAAGGTCCGCCTCGAAAGCGGCGAGGTTGGACGGGTAAAAACGGTGCTCGAATAGCGCGAATGCGAGGATGCCGAACCTCGCTGCGCGAGTCAGGCGTCCGTGGCCCGGCTGAAGGACTATTCAGGCGATTTTGCGCGACGATCCCACCGACACGTGTATCCGGCATTATGTCGCGGTGTTCAGATCGAGCAGGTAGATGAGAGCCCCGGAGTCCCAGGCCTGTGGACGGCACGCAACCGGGTAGGGTATCGGAGGACCGGCGCTCCGGTCATAGCCTGCCACGAGCTCGGGTAGCCGCAGGTCTGATTGTCCGGCTGCAATATCATAGAGTGCAGTACGAACACGTACTGCCTCGTCGACGAACCCGTATCGGGCAAGCCCTTTCGCGGCGATCGCGGTATCATGTGGCCACACGGATCCGTTGTGGTAGCTGACCGGATTATACCGTCGCTCACCGCGACCGAGCGTGCGGAATCCCCAGCCGGTCCACAGGTCGCTGTCGAAAAGCGCGTCGCGAACCGCCTGGGAATGCGACTCGGGAACGATTCCCGTCCACAGAAGGTGGCCTACGTTCGAACTCTTGACCGCGAGCGCTCGTTTATCACCGTCGAGAGCCATCGCATAGGTGCCAAGACCGTCGAGCCAGAACGCCGCGTGAAAGCGGCTCTTGAGTGTTCTTGCGCGTTCGCGCGCAGCCTCGGCCCTGGAATGCTCACCGCATACGTCGTAGAGATCCGCACCCGAAAGAAGGGCACGATAGGCGTAGCCCTGGGCCTCGCACGGTGCAATCGGTCCTTCCGCGAGCGAACCGTCGGCGTGACTCATAGAATCGTCCGAGTCCTTCCAAGACTGTATGGGCAGCCCCTGTCCGTCGCCCACGGCGCTGCCCATGTACTCGAGAAAACCGTCACCGTCGGGATCACCGTCTTTCTCAAGCCAGACCAGGGCGGCCTCCCAGGCCGGACGCAACTCGTGAACGATGGAATGATCATCGGTTACCCGAATGAGATCAGCCAGTAACATGACAAAGAGAGGTGTCGCGTCGATGGTCCCGTAATAAGGTCCAAACGGAACCTTTCCGGTTCTCGACAGCTCTCCGAAGCGAAGTTCGTGGAATATCTTACCGGGACTCGATGCGCGGTATTCGTCGTAGTCGACAGCCTGATGACGGGATAGATACCGCAGTGTACCCTCTGCCGGCTCGCGCCACCACGGTAAAAGGAACATTGCTGTGAGCAGGGAGTCCCGACCGAAGGCACACACAAACCAGGGAATACCCGCGGCAGGAACACACCCTTCGGGGGTGAACAGCAACAGGGCGCGAAGATCGTCGACTGCGCGTTCGAGCACCCGCTGATGACCGGTATCTGCCATGTCTGCGTGTCCCAGAGGTGCGGTCGACCGCCACCCCTGGTAGGTCACCGCCCTGCAATCATCCTCAAGCGGGTTCTCAATCCGCACACGTACCGACAGTGTTGATGATCCGGAAGGCTGTATATCAAGCAAATACTCAAAGCGCCGGCCCTTGAGGCGGTGGACAGGTGTGTTTGAGACAACGACCGTTTGAAAACCGAGGCCGTCTTCAGCGATATACCGGAACCGGATTCCGGAACCTTCATCAATTGGTGTTACAGGAATTTCGCCTCGCGAACTCCCCTGCCACTCCCGCGTTTCAAACATATCCGCAAAATCACAATCCGCTTCGAGCGCGATCGTTATTGACGCCGGCTCAGTGCCCGTGTTCTCCACGACGAGTTCATCGACAAGGCTTGTGGCGTCGACGACGGTTCGCCGGCGAATGCCAACCGTCTGGAAACTCGAGGTAAACGCCGCATAGTGCACATCGACAGTATCCGGAGTTTGGGAATATACCCTCAGCGTCTGAAACGTCCGATCGAATATCCACTGATAACGGCTGAGAAATCGGGTATCCCTGTTATAGAGGCCGTGCTCTCCGCCGGGAAGAACCTGAACATCCGGATCTCCCACGAAAAAGGTGTAGTTTTCTTTAAGTACGACATTCCTGCTGAGATCCATCTATACTCCTCGCCTGATTAACCTTTGCTACCGCCGAACGATACGCCGTGAATGAAATACTTCTGAAAGACCACGAAAAGGATAATGACTGGGATCGCGCTTAGAATCGCGCCGGAAAGGATCAATCCCCAATCGCCAGCCGCGCCGTAGGTCTGCCGGAATGACATCAAGCCAATCGGCAGCGTTTTTACCTCTTCGGGACTTGTCAGTACGATAAACGGCCAGAAAAACTCGTTCCAGGCACCCTGGAAGGTGAGAATTGCTACCGCCCCAAGTGCCGGACGTGCGATCGGTAAGACCACGCGCGAGTAGCGTTGCCACTGGTTGGCTCCGTCGATCAGCGCCGCTTCCTCGACGTCACGTGAAATCGTTTCAAAGAACTGCTTCATGATAAACACCTTGCCCGCTTCGATCATGGCAGCACCGCTGCCGGCACCGGCAATGATAACCCCCCAGAGACTGTTCAACAGCGATGTACGCCCGAACAGATTGCTCAGCCCGAAAAGCCCATCTCGGAGAAGAAGGTAGTTCGAGATGAACGTAACCTGTGCAGGGACCATCTGACTGAACAGCAGGACAAGAAACACAAGAAACTTTCCCCGGAAGTGATATCTGGCAAGCGCATAGCCGGCCATCGAAGCAAACAGAAGATTCGTGAAAACCCGAACCACGGAAACGAAAAACGAGTTCCGCGTCCATGCGAAAAAGAGCGGCTGCCCGGTTGTGACGCTGCGTGCCTCGTCGAAGAGGCGCGCGTAGTTTCTGAACACGTAACGACCGATACCTGGAGCGATATCCACGAACGAAACGACGCGACCGCGGCGTTCAAGCCGACTCGCCGGAAGTGTGCTCGATATATAGTAGTGTTGTGGGGCTGCCAGGATATCCACCGGAACTCGATCGATTTTGGGTCCGTCGCCCGCATAGGTGATTCGAAAACTCCACGTTACGAAGCGCCCTGCTCGTTCGACGTCTTCGACCTCGTGTCGACCGATTTCGGTGTCGGACACCCGAAGGTCGTGTATCTCGGCATGGTCAGCGGCGAACTCTATCGCCCGCACCGCGCCGAGCCCTGCACCGGGTCTCCGACGCGGAACCTGAATCTCCGGTGTCTGCTGTTCCACACCATCCGGAATGAAGTACTGAATGTCGAACGGTATGTCTCCACCAGGAGCAAAGCCTCCAGACCAGTAGTTACCCGAGCCTGAGTTTCCGAGTCGAGCCGCCGTAACCCAGTTCACCGGATTGAGCTCGGCAATACGAAGACTCGGCGGGTACTCGAGTGGATTGATTTTCAGGCTGGAAAACGCTGCGAACAGCAATGGTCCGACGAAGAGCACGGCGAACACAAGCATGACCAGATATACGATTCCGACCCGTGCCCACCTGCGTTTGGCCCGCCAGAACGTGATGTTGCTGTCTTCCGTCGTAGTACCTGCCGGATTTCCATTCTCGTCGGTCTTGAGAAACAGCATTACGACACCTCCGACTTTATGAACAGACGCTGAATCAGCACCAGGCTAAGGGTGAACAACGCAAGGAAGATAGCCGCCGCCGAAGCGATTCCAACCTGCGGTAGTTGTGCACCAGGAAACATCCGGTTGTAGACAAAGTATGCAAGCGTAATGACCGACTCGAGAGGAACGGCATCCCCAAAAATCGCGACCTGGTCGAACATCTGAAGCGTTCCGATCAGACTCAACGTGACTACGAGAAATGTCACCGGCCGTACCGATGGAATCGTAATGTTCAGAAACCGCTGTGTCGCGCCCGCACCATCGATCTCTGCTGCCTCATAGAGCGATTTCGGAACATCCTGTAACGCTGTGAGGTACATGATCATGAGCGTCGGTATGGTCGTGAAGATGTTCTGTATCATGATCGCGATAAGTGGTACCGGCACCCGTAGAAACTCGGGCGACTCCGGTATGCGCATCCGCGTCTGAAGCCACGTGAAATCAACAGGCGGTAGATCCCTGACGGCAATGAATCCAAAGACCCATGCGCCTGCAGTTACGGCGGTTCCGATAAGAATACTCATGACAGTTAGTGCAGGATCCACCCATCGGGCGGGAAATCCGCGGCGGCGCTCAATAACTACCTGCAGTATCTGTATGATAGAAACGGTTACAAGGAAGAAAACAATGATCGGTGCGTGCCTGCGTCCTTCGGTCCAAAGGTAGTTTATGAGACCTCGGCGCTGATACATCCACAGGAATATCAACGTAATGACTACGCTTGAGGCGATGCTCGGCATGTAGTAGGTAGCCCGGAAAAAACCAAGGCCCCGAATTTTCTGGTTCAGAACAGTCGCCATGACAAGAGCGAGAAAACACTGCACGACCGTCACAATTAGCGAGAAAAGGACGGTATTCTGGAGCGCACGCAAGAACAGCGACTGCTGGAACAGACTTATGTAGTTCGCAAATCCGACCCACTGAGGCTCGGAAAACATGTTGTAGTCGGTGAAGCTGAAATAAAAGGCGCGACCGGTCGAATACACGAAAAACACCGCGAGGGTAAGCAAAAACGGCGAGAGAAACAGCCACGCACCGAGTTGCTCACGAAGTGAGTTTTTCATGAAACCCTCCTGACGGAAAGAAAAGGGCGGATCGCCCGCCACCGGTCACGGATAACCCGTGACCGGTGCGGCGAGCTGGTCCGTCGTTATACACGCGGGAAGTGGTGCCCGTTACCTGGCCAGAAGCTCGTTGAGATCCTGCTGAGCGGTAGCCAGCGCCTGCTCAACCGACGCCTCCCCGGTCATTACTTCTGACAGAGCAGCATTGATCGGTGTCATCCAGTCTGTTCCAACGGCTCCGAACTGGAAGCCAAACACACGACCGGATTCTGCACCTTCGAAGACTACCCGGTTTGCGTCGGACTCAGAGCTTCCCCGCTCGAAGTATTCATTTTCGGACATGGCTTCGCGACTTGGGATTGCGAGCCCTTCTTCGAGCACGAACTGCTGTGCGTCTACAGAGGTCAACGCTTCGAGGACCGCGATTGCCTGTTCCAGATTCCGGGTCTGGCTGTTGATTCCGTATGCAACGGTGTACACGAAGTTTCCTCGCTCACCGGACGGACCTATGGGCATCATCGCCGTACCGAACTCCAGATTCGGCGCCTCGTTTCTCAGAAAACCGAGCATCCATGCGCCTTCAAATGCGATTCCGACACGTTCGGTAGCAAACGCACCGCCACCCCAGCCCTGCCCGAGATCGCTCGGCTGTACTGCGACTCCGTCGCGGACCAGGCCGGTATACCACTCAACAGCCTCTTGCATTGCCGGATCAGTGAGATCACTGTGACCGTCGTCGTCGAACATATCCCAACCGGCTGCGAAGGCGAAGGCCCCGAAGCGATCAAAACTCGCTGGGAACGCTGCACCGTAGACGTCGTCACCAATTGCTGCGATGGCCCTGATCATTTCGTCGAGATCTTCCCACGTCGTATTTTCGTCTGGATAGTCGACGCCTGCCTCGTCGAAGAGATCCCTGTTGTAGAACATCGCCAGAGTGTTAAAGTCTTTCGCAATCCCGTAGGTATTCCCATTAAATGTATATGACTCGTTTAGCGATGCAATAAAAGGACTGATGTCAGTGAGTTCGTTGAGATTTGCGACTACCCCGGTATCAATAATGCCGGGCGCCGTCTCGACGGGAATGTAGATGATATCGGCTGCGGTTCCCGCAGAAAGCGCATTGAACAGCGCGGCGTTGTAGTCGCCCTCAAGAGGCTCGTAGGTAACTACGATTCCCTGCTCGGAGAGTCGATCACCGATAACTTCATCGAGCAGTCGGGCCTTGATTGCCGGGTCCTGCCCACCGTATCCCATAATACGGATCTCTACAGGTGCATCAGGGGTGGCTGCCTCGCCTGCGCCGCCGGCGAACGAACTGAGTACAGCAATCGTTGACAGGCCGATGACCAGACACATAGTGACCACACTTCGGATTCTCATATCTCTTACCTCCTGGTTGCAATAAATGCAACTTTTGTAATCGCTTACATTCTGTGGTCAGAGTCGACGTCTGTCAAGTTTAATTTTTTTATCCGCTGGTCAGGATGCTATGGATCAGTAGCGGTGGGCGCGGATGTGCGCAGCCGGGCGGTACTCGTTCGCACGACCAGTTGCACCGGAAGCACCTTCTTTCCCGAAGGTGTCCCGGAGAGTTCATCCTGTAGCAGGGCCACAGCATGATGCGCGAGGTCGCCAATGCTCTGCCGGACCGTTGTAAGGCGATTTCCGGCAATGCCTTCGATATCGTCGAATCCAACCACCGACAGCGACAGCGGAACACGCAACCCGTGATCTTCAGCCGCAGCGATCGCGCCGATCGCCATCTCATCCGACGCCGCAAAGACCGCCGTTGCGTCGCACCCTGCTTCGAGCGCCCGGCGCATCGCCCGGTACCCGCCAAGGCTTGTGAACTCTCCATCGAGAATTCTCTCTTCATCGAGAACGATTCCCGAGGCGCCGAGGCGCTCCTGAAACCCTTTCAGACGATCAAATTCACCCTGTGAGTGCAAACCACCCAGGATACACACAATGTTGCGATGTCCGAGTTGTATCAGGTGATCGGCGGCCTGTCTCCCACCGTCGATATCGTCGGCTGCGACACAGGAGACGCCGTCTGCATGGCCGAGCAACACGAACGGAATTTTTTTTTCGCGCAGATACGGAATACGGGGATCGGCATCGTGAGCGCCAAAGAGAACCATTCCGTCGGCGAGACGATCCGGAAGCCCGTTCTTCAGTGAGCCGACCTCTTCAAATCGCAGGCCGCTATCACGTAGTTCCGCGGCCAGATGACTTAAAAAAAGCGCAAAGAACGGCTGCAGCCGCCCGACCCCGTACGCAACGTGAAGTCCAATAGTGGTGTTCCGGGCAAAGGAAAGCTCCCGCGCTGCCTGATCCGGCCGGTAGCCGAGTCGTTTCATGGAATCGAGCACGCGCCCCTTCGTGTATGCGTTCACCCCGGGGCGATTGTTAAGAACCCGACTGACAGTGCCGCTCGATACTCCGGCATTAGTTGCTACATCCTGAATTGTAACTCTTACATTCTGACCTTCGTTCACCCGTAGCTCCTGGAAGAATCTCCGTCCGTCGTCACGAGAAAACCCGTCTTCAGGTCCATGAAATGTGTTGACAATGGATGATCGCGACACGACGTATACCGGTCTTGCTCTGCCCTCGATCAGAGTGCAGGCCGCTGCTGCAGGAGCAGATTGTCAAAGTACTCCATGAAGGCGCTCCGGAGACCGAATTATAGGAAAAGCTATCTCGGAGCGCAAGCGGCGTCACGCGTCAGGCGTATCGTTCGCGGCCGCGTTCGTTGCCTGGCGGCCGCGTTCGGACCATGAAGCAATGGTCGGTAAAAGCGTCAGACTCAGAAGTGCGCTTGTCATCATCGTGACCCACATGAGCACCGACAGCGTCACGTGTATCTGCATGGGGGAGAAAGCCATGGCAGTAAAGCCGATGGCAAGACCCGCTGCATTGGCGAGAACCGGTGTTGCAACATAGTGAAGTGCGGTAACCGACGGTTGTGAGCTGTTCCGCTTTCTCTCATAGCGCAGCAGGGATACATAGTGTATCGAGTAGTCAATTCCAACACCGATCGTAAGCCCTGACATGATTGCGGTAATGACGCTCAATGCAATCCCGGCGTAACCCATAACCCCGAACATGACGATGAGCGTAATGAGTATCGGGAGCGTCGACAGGAGCCCCGCCGACAGGCTTCGTTGTGTCAATGTAATCAACAGAAACGTCACCACAATCGCCAGCAGCAGTGCTCCAAGCTGCTGATGTATGATCTGGTCATTCATTTCCTTCATGACAAAGGCGGTGCCAACCGGTTGCAACTGTCGGTCGTAACGCGATGAGACCTGCTCGACCACATCCTCCAGGGTCTGAAGGGTTGAACTGTCAAGATCGCGCAGAAAGAACACCGCTCGCCCCCGTCCGTCATCCGCAGTGAAACCGGTCCGCATCTCCTCGGCATCGAACGGAAGCTGCGCAAGGAGGTTTTCTGCAGCCCCAGCGTCGGGCGGAAAGTCTCCTGCCTGTCCGGCGCGGGACCAGAGATCCCGGATAAGCGAGTACACGGAGACACTTCGTCCGACAACTCCCGCATCCATCAGTTGATCCTGAAGCTCGAGCACAGGGGCCGCTGCTTCCGGACTCAATGCATCTCCCTGATCAAAGGTCACGTACACGGGGATGGATCCTCCGAGGATGGCGCTTGCCGCTTCGATGTTCTGCCGAATCTCAGTCGCAGGTTTATAAATATCGATCATCGAGAAATTTGATTCGACACGAAGGGCGCCTGGTACTGCTGCGAGGATTAAAACAAGCGTTGCCGCAAGGGCCGGAATGCCGCGTACTGAAGATAACACTCGAACAGTTAGTGCGCCCCGTTGTGGTCGATGCCTGCGGCGCGGATGGACCATCAGCAGAATGGCTGGAAGAATGATCCAGGTTGCAATCCCCGCGACGAGCACGCCGAATGCTGCAACGATTCCGAGTTCGGCAATGGCATCACTGTTAATCAGGGTCAGCGAAAAAAAACCGGCCATGGTGGTCAGGGTCGTGAGTACAACCGGAAGCCCGACAGCCTTCAGCGTCGACGTCATCGCAGTGATAGAATCATCACCGGCCTCAAGCCGGTCCATGACATGACTCGTGACATGCAGACCGTCGGCACTACCGATCACGATCACAAAGATCGGAACCAGCGCCGACATGATGGAAATACCACCGATGATCCAACCGATGGTCCCCAGCGTCAGAATCGCTCCGACCACCGCTGGAACGAGACTCAGGATCGTTGCGAGCAGACTGCCGATGCGCAAGCGGAACACCAGAAGAATCAGGAAAAGTGCGATCGGAGGAAGCCGCGTAACGATCTGATACACATAGGAAAAGATTTCGGACTGGAGGTAGGGCTCTCCGGAGAGTATAACGGGCAGACCGGAGTCGGCAAAAACCGCGCGAACAGCTTCAACGGATTCCTGTGGTCTGGCATCGCTGGTGAACATGATGCGGAAAACCGCGTACATCGCTCCGTCGTGCTCGATCAGAGCTGAGCCCTACGACATCTCCTGAAACGCTTCAAGCGCGGCAGCGAGGGCGTCTCCTTCAAGCTCGAGCAGAGCGTCCGGAACCGGTGACGGGGCAGCACTGACGCCACTGACCCGCTCGAGGTTCCGCGAGATCGCCGGAAAATCCTGAACCGCGTTCAGGAGGGTGCGTTCCGACGGGCTCTCAGGTCCGAGGACCTCAGCGATCACAAGCAACTGATCCGAATCGCCGAATGAATCCGTCATGGACCGGAGAGCCCGCATTCGCACGGAATCAGACGGCATGAACACGTCGAAATCTGTATCGACATCGAGCCGGCGAACTCCAGCCACACCGACCAAAACAGCAATTACTGAAAGGATCAGTACACCGATACGCAAGCGATTCAGCGTTTCCACGTAGCGGTCAAGCATATGCTACCTCCCGCAGCGAGCAGACGTCTCGACACAGCAAAATGATAGGGTATGTTTTTGCGGCTCGCAAGGCATTATCATTGTCTATTCGACGCCCCTCCCCTTATGCTGTCAGACAGGTATGATATTTGAAAACGTTCTGATTCCGCTGCAGCTGAACGAGTCGTCCGCTCGGGTCGCTGCCCTGACCGACGCGATTGAGCTCTTCGGCACCACTCACGCACACATAGTCTACGTCTCTGCCGATACGGGAGCCGAGATCTCCGCAACACGGCAGGATCGTCTTTCCGAACTTTCACAGGCGGTTGCAAAGAGTGGAGTCCGCGTCACGACAGAGGTCAGCTCCGGTTCACCGGCGGTCGCAATTCCGCGAATCGCCCGGGAGCGTGGTGCCGACTACATTGCCTTCTCCTGGAAGGCAAAGAGCTGGGTACAGCGGACGCTCGTCGGGAGTGTCACGCAGGACGTCGTCCGTCTCAGCGACGTTCCGGTCTTCGTGCACAAGCGCCCGATTATCCATAGCACTGAGAGCCATCAGGGACCGATTCTCTACGCGACCGATTTTCACGAGACCGATACACTCGCTATTCCACTTCTCAACGATGCAGCGCTCGGTCCAGGTGAAGTTGTATTGCTTCACAGCGGCGAGCGCGCACCTGATCCGGTCGCGGAGGGACACCGGTCACAGAAAGTGGAGGCTGAACTGGCACGGCTTGCGTCCGGGTGCCCGAACAGAAGCGTGACAACACGTTCAGTTCTCGGTTCTCCACGACGGGTCATTACCGCTCAGGCTCGAAGACTCGGAGCCCGTCTGGTCGTTGTCGGTAAGTCCGACAATACATCCCGTATCGGTTCGATGCTCGGGTCGACGGCTGAAGCCGTGGTCAATCAGACGTCCATGTCCGTCCTCATTCTTTCGCCGGACACGAGGGTAGCTACATGAGCGAGTCGAAACGCACAACAGGACGGAGAGACCCCGTCTTCATCATCTCACTGATACTCGTGATCACCCTGGTCGTAGTCGGGTTTGTCTGGCCCGAGCGTCTCGATCACTGGACCCGGTCTGCACACGGTGCGGTTATTGAGCACGTCGGATTCTCGTATCTGCTCGCCGCGTTCGCGTTTCTGGTGTTCTGCGTGTACATGGCCTTCAGCAGGTACGGGACAATCCGCCTCGGGAACGATGAAGAAAAACCACAGTACGGTTATTTCGCCTGGTTCAGCATGCTGTTCGCCGCGGGTATGGGCATAGGGCTCATATTCTGGGGCGTTGCCGAACCGCTCACCCATCTCGCTGCTCCTCCCGAATACCTGGAGGCGGGTAGCGGCGAGGCCGCTGCGTTTGCCATGCGACAGAGCTTCTTCCACTGGGGGATACATCCCTGGGCGATCTATCTCGTCATGAGCCTTTCGATTGCCTACTTCTCGTTTCGCAGAGGAATGCCACCGTTAATTTCGAGCTGTTTCTATCCGCTCATTGGTGATCGGATCTACGGATGGCCGGGTAAGGCTATCGACATACTCGCCGTTTTTGCGACCGTCTTCGGGGTAGCAACATCGCTCGGACTCGGTGCGTTGCAGATCGGGGGTGGGCTTAACGCCGTGTTTGGCCTTGCCGAGGGAATCGGCCTGACCCTCACGATTATCGCCGTAGTCACGGTGCTGTATCTGATCTCGAGCATGACCGGTCTGGATAAAGGTATACAGATTCTCAGTAAGACCAACGTTCTCGTCGCGCTCGCCTTAATGACATTCGTTCTTGTGGTCGGCCCGACAAGTTATATTTTCTCGATATTCACCGACACGCTCGGCCAGTACGGTACACAACTGATCTCGTTGAGTCTGGCGAGCAGCCCGTTCGAAGGGGCCGCATGGACTCAGGACTGGACCATCTTCTACTGGGCGTGGTGGATCTCATGGTCACCGTTTGTAGGCCTGTTCGTCGCGAGTATCTCCCGGGGACGAACGATACGGGAGTTCATACTCGGCGCGCTCCTTGTTCCCGCCGGTCTGACCTTTCTCTGGTTCTCGGTTTTCGGTGGTGCCGGGCTGCATCTGCAGCTGCACCAGGGCGCGTCCGTTGCTCAGTCGGCCCTTGCGGATGCTTCGGGTGCGCTGTTCGAGGTTCTCGCGGCCTATCCGCTTGCGTCGGTCACCAGCCTTCTTTCCATTGTACTGCTGTCGGTCTTCTTTATTACCAGTGCCGACAGTGCGACCTTTGTCATTGCAATGATGACATCCCGGGGGAGTTTCTCGCCCCCGGCTATCAAGAAAATCGGCTGGGGACTGATACAATCGAGTGCTGCGGCTGTGCTGCTCGTATCCGGTGGCCTCGAAGCGCTGCAGCGCATGGCGATTCTTGCGGCGCTTCCCTTTATGTTCGTCATGCTCTTTATGATGAGAGGGCTTCTCAAAGCGCTGCGCTATGAGTTTCGCTACGAGCGGCCGTCAGGACTCAAGAACCGGATTTGACAGAATACCGATACCTGCGATTTCCACTTCAACGACATCACCGGGGCGGATAGGACCGACTCCGCTCGGGGTTCCGGTGAGTATCAGATCACCTGGCTCGAGCGTGAAGTTACGGGAGAGAAAGCTCAGGAGAAACTCGACGGAAAAAATCATTTGTGACGTGTTTCCAGACTGTGCGGTACGCCCATTTACCCGACACGAAATATCGAGCGAATGAATATCGGGCATCTGGGATATGGGAACGACGACCGGTCCAACCGGGCAGAACGTGTCGAAACTCTTTCCCCGGTACCAGCCGGATCGGTCGGCATTCTGTATGTTACGCTGACTGACATCGTTCGCGCAGGTGCAGCCAAACAGGTAGTCAAGTGCGTCTTCAGGATCCACGTCTTTCATTCGTGTTCCGATAATCAGCGCAAGCTCGGCCTCGTGATCGGTTCGAGCATCCTCGAACGCGTAATCCGCGAGAATGGAGGGAAGCCGAATCGGTTCTCCGGGCCCGACCAGAGTGTTTGGTGTTTTCGGGAAGAGTACCGGCTCCTTCGGGACATCGGGAGTAAATCCGCTCACCTGTACCGAGACGCTTTCTTTAATGTGGTCGGCGTAGTTGAGGCCCAGACAGAGGATCTTTGACGGCGACAGCGTATACGAAGCGCTCGGCGACACACCGTGTATAGGTAGTTCAACGCTCATCAGATACTCCCCCTTCGTGTGGAACAAGAGGCATAATACCGCGTATCCTCTCCATAAAGAAAGACAATTATGCCTATACAACGAACACACAGCTATCGAGGTGGAGGACCCACCGCTCAGACTGCAGCCCTGCCGATCAACACCTCGCCCGCGCAACTGCGAAGCCGCCTTGTCGCGACATTCGCCTTTATTGTCATCGTGGTGAGTTTTCTGGACACAATGGCCCAGCTGCCGGTACTGCCGCTGTTCGTCCAGTCGCTCGGCGCCGGTGCGCGCATGGTCGGCATCGTGCTCGCTGCGTATTCCATTGCCAATATGGCGGGTAACATCAGCGCAGGACTTGTAATCGACCGTTTCGGGCGGAAGACCGGAATCGTGATCGGCATGGCGGTAGCCGGAAGCGCCGTGGCGCTCTACGCAGTGGTTACGTCGGCGCAGCAGCTTCTGTTCCTGCGGGTTCTGCACGGCCTCGGTGGCGCGATACTCGTACCCGCGGCCTTTGCCTTCGCCGGCGACGCCAGCCGCGAAGAAAACGCTGGCCGCGCGATGGGCCGTGCCGGTGCGGCGGTGGCACTTGCGGCGATGCTCGGACCTGCCGCCGGCGGAATCTTTCGCGCCACGTTCGGTCCGCGGCCACTCTTTCTGACACTCGCCGCGCTCATGGCGATCACGGCAATACTGGTGATCGTCTTTCTTCCCGAAAGTTATCGGGAAGTTCGGCGGGACACATCCCCTGTTCCCTTTTCGCAGCGTCTTCGCCCGATAATCCGGGATCGCCGACTGCTCTTCGTCTTCGTGGCCATACTCTTTGTGCAGATGGCGATGGGGACCCTCTCGTTCGCCCTGCCCCTGGCGGTTGATGCCGCCGGGTTCTCGGCTGCCCGCACGGGATCGCTTTTCAGCATCTTCGCACTCGTCGCAATTGCACTTTTTGTAGCGCCTACGGCCGGCCTTTCGGACCGCTACGGACGTCCAGTGCTTATCAGAATCGGGATGATTGCCCTTACTGCCTCACTGGCCATTCTGGCTCTGGGAAACAGCATCCCGCTTATGGCGGGTGCTATGGTCGTGTACGGCATTGGATACGGGCTGGCCTTTCCCGCGATGTGCGCTACGGTCGTCGATCGAACCGACAGGACCAATCGCGGTACCGGGTTCGGCGTCTTTTATGCGGTCTTTTCACTCGGCGTTGCAGCAGGTCCTATTGCGTCCGGTGCGCTTGTGGAAGCAGGGGTATCGCCGACCGCAGTGATCGCGGTCGCACTCGTGGTGGCCCAGCTGATCCTCTTCGCGGTGGGTCGGAAGTCAGGCGCGGCTCAGGGGCATGTGTAAGCGGTCGCTACGCGACCTGTCGTGCAGCGCGTATCTGTTCTTTCATGACCTTCGCCGCGAGGGCGTATCCACCGTCGGCTGCGTCGACAAAGTGCACTTCGTTTCCGGACTTCATGTGCATAAGGCAGGTCATCAGAGCCCGGTCCGAGCGGTGAATTCCGTAGAAAAGCAGCCCCTCTTTTCTTCTCTCTTCGAGAAAGGCTTCCAGTCGTAGAGACAGATCTTCGCTTAAGGCGAGCACCATCTTCAACGAGCCATCGAATTTCTGAAAATCGGCGTTCATAAGAAAATGCTGTTTGAGGTTTCGGACTTCCATACCCTGAGCCTTCATGGGGACTCTGAATCGTATGATGAGTTTCATCATCGGTATCATGACCCGCAACATCAGCCCGTAGAGGAAATACCCGATTCCGCCGCGGGTACGAGTCATTACTCTGTTCTCGCGATAGGATTCCCTGACGGATGCCTGCAGTCCCTGAGTGTTCAGTGGATGATAGGTATCCTGACTACCCAGTAATGATCGGATCCCCGCGAGCACGGTCCGCATCCCTTCCTCTTTCTCCCGTGCATTCGCACCGCGCGCCTTCACGATCAGGGAGATTGTCACGCCCTTGCTGCTGGGCACGTCATTCCATCGACACGTAAACCCGGTGTAATCCGCCTTTGAAGAAACGGGCCAGTCGCCCGGAATGAGCCAGGGATTCGTCGGAGAGGGGTTCTTCAGGAGTGCTTCGGCGAGATCGCTGCCGCTCCCGGCAATGATCGCCTGCTCGTAGGAGTCACTCACGCGCACCTTTGCAACCCGGAGTTTCGCTCCTCGGCGGTACAGTTCTGCAACCGGCACAATCCCCGCCCGGAGATCCAGCGAAAAGACTTCCTTCACGAGAGCCCGGGTATCGGCGAGTACGTTCTTAACCTGCTCCACCATCTCGTCGGGAATCAGGTAGGTCATACCATCGCCCCCGAAAAGAAAAGGAAACTGCATATCCTGCTTGATATTACTGATCGCCATAGCGGTAATACATCCGGCCGTGTTGACCTCCTTGTAGCGACCGTCTTCTATGGCTTGCGTAGAGTTGACGACGTCGGTCATAACGACGTGCCAGGATCGCGGAACACGGTAGTAACTGGAGCTGTGGAATATATCGTAGAATTCGCTAATAGACGGGATGTCTTCGTACCGGTTGTAACGGTCGTGCATACACAAATATATATCCAGACCTCTACATTGTAAATCTCAGCTCATGTGCAACAGCCTGCCAGGCCGATGCATACCTGCTATAGTTGGTAGAGAGATGAAGAACCATACCTTTTCTGAACTTGGCGTGACTCTACGGGTCCCCGACGACTGGGCCTTTTTCAGTAGCGGGAACGGCCCGCCTGCCGCCGGGGCGGATGCAGCCTTCTACGCACCTGCCGAACACGGCTATCGCAGCAGCGTCGTGTTGTCGAAGGACTCGTTGTCGCCGTCGACGCCACAGCGGTTTGAGGAGTGCATTGCAGGACTGCGTGCATCGATGCAGGAGTCCCCTGACATAACGGTTATCAGGGACGGGCGTGCGGATCAGAACTCCATGCCCGCATGGATACTCCGGTATAGCAGAACGCACAGTGACCATCCCCACAGCTTTGAACAACTGCTTGTGCTGCTTGTGACCGATATGGTTCGCGGCAGCATGCTGCAGATAGACGCTTCAACTATCAGTCCTCTCGCCGATCGGCATCTTCCGGTGTTGATGCAGATTCTCAACAGCCTCGCACCAGACGGCTCCTCCTGAAACAGCCTTGCGATCCGGGAAGCCTTTCCCTATCATGAGCGACCATGAATATTGCCATTGTCGGTTGTGGGGATGTCGGTTATTACGTTGCCCGTCTCGCGTGGCTGAACCGCCGGATCAAGCTTGTCGCGTGCGTTGACCCTGACGCTGCACGCGCGGCCGCTGTCGCACAGAAGGCCGGTTGTCGCACAACCTTCCAAAGCCTCGACGAGCTGCTATCGGCCCAGGTGGAACAGGAGACCGCAGGCAGCAGTGCAAAGCCCGCGAGCCGTACGGCAACACCGGGCCTCGATGCGGTCTACCTCGGCGTTCCGCACGATCTGCACCTGCCCCTCGTCAGGCAGGCGACCGGGGCGGGCCTGGCGGTTCTCTGCGAGAAACCACTCGCGCATACCCTCGACGATGCCCGGGCGATCGCCGCTCTGAGTGAATCCGGTGCGAAAATCGGCATTAACTACCAGTACCGCTACGATCACGCGATATACAGTCTCATCGAGGCGGTCCGTGAAGGGGCCCTCGGCGAAATCCGCTACATACGCTGTAACGTTCCCTGGCACCGCACCTCCGACTACTTCGGGGGCGGTGGCTGGCACGCTTCGCGGGAACGGGCTGGCGGCGGCACGCTCATTACCCAGGGGAGCCATCTTCTTGATATTGCACTGCTCTGTTCAGGCGGGGTGGCCACAAGCGCGCTCGGACGCAGGTACACCGAGGTATTCACACATACGGACGTTGACGATCTCTTTTTTGGCCTCGTCGAAACCTCGACGGGGGTGAAGATCGAGATCTCCTCGTCCATGGTGGCGTATCCCGAGCAGGCGGCGACTATAGAAGTGTACGGAAGCCTGGGCACGGCGGTCTACTCCGGGCCCGAGAAATCCCGCGTTACCGGCCGCGGGGTGAAGATCCGTCGTCGCAAACACCCCGTGCGCTTCTACCACGCGCTCGGCCGGAGTATAGAAGGCTTCAGACGCTGGGTTGACGGTGAGGGCGAATACGCCTGCCCGGCTCCGGAGGCGCTGAAAGCCATGACGGCCGTTGATATGCTCTATCGGGCAGCCGGAGGATGATGTGAACACAACGGTCGACTACGCGTACTACAGCTCAGCGCTGGACGGCGTTCGCCTGCCCGCCGCCGTCCTCGACCTCGATGCCCTGGAAGCGAACGCGCGCGCCGTTCTCACACGCGCGGGCAAGCTCCCGGTCCGCCTCGGGAGCAAGAGCATACGGGTCCGGGGCGTGATCGAGCGCCTGCTCGCTTCCGACGCGCGCTACGCCGGGCTTCTGTGTTTCTCCGCTGAGGAGGCGGTGTGGCTCGCCGGTCACGGGTTTCGGGACCTGGTCGTAGCCTACCCGACCGTACAGGAACGCCTGGTACGCGCGGTTTGCCGCGCGAATCGTGCGTGCGCGGGGGAGAGCCCGGGCGCAAACGCTGCCGCGAGCGCCGGTTCCGCCCCGCTAACCGGCACAGCCCCGGCCCCCATTACCCTCATGGTCGACTCGCCCGCGCAGGTAGACATGCTCGGTCGGATCGCTGCATCCGAAGGGGTCTGCCTGCCGCTCTGCCTCGATCTTGACCTTTCGGTGAAGTATCCGGGGCTCCACTTCGGTGTACGCCGCTCGCCGGTAGCAGACGTCCGTGAGGCCCTGGCCGTCTACCGTGCGATACAGCAATGCCCGGCGCTCCGGCTCGACGGACTCATGGGCTACGAAGCCCAGATCGCAGGCCTTCCCGATTCGGTACCGGGCGCACGCCTGAAAAGTTCGGTAGTCCGGGCGCTCAAGCGTCAGAGTATTCCCAGGATACACGCGCGCCGGCAGGCGGTCGTCGCAGCCCTGAAGGATGCAGGCGCGGTGCTGCGCTTCGTAAACGGTGGAGGCACAGGCAGTCTTGAGTCAACGGCGCAGGACGACTCAGTCACCGAGCTGACTGCCGGCAGTGCCTTTTTTGCCCCGGTCAGTTTCGACTGGTTTGCGGGCTTCGATCAGATCCCTGCCATGATGTTCGCGCTTGAGCTTGCCCGTATTCCTGCACCCGGCTATTTTACGTGTACGGGTGGTGGCTATATCGCCTCCGGGGCTGCCGGACCGGACCGGCTTCCCCGACCGGTACTGCCGGAGGGTCTCTCCCTGACGGCAACCGAAGGTGCCGGGGAGGTGCAGACACCGCTTCTGGTCCGAACAGGAAGCACTGCCACCAGCCTCGAGGTCGGTGAACCGGTGTTTTTCCGGCACACAAAAGCGGGTGAACTGTGCGAGCGCTTCAACGAGGTCCTCTGCATCCGAGACTGCGAGATCGTCGATCGCCTTCCGACCTACCGGGGCGAAGGACAGTGCTTTCTCTGACATACTGCCGCACGAAAAGGATTAACTGCCATGCAATGGAAGAACTGGGACGGGCGGGTCAGGTGTGAACCACAGCAGTATCTTGAACCGGCCACCGAACAGGAAGTCGCCGAGCTCCTCGCGCGGGTAACCGGGGACGGACGTCGCCTGCGGGTGGCCGGATCGGGACACTCCTTTACACCGCTTGTGCGCTCGAACGACATCCTCATCTCGCTCAGGAAACTGAGTGGCATCCTGCACATTGACCCCGACACCGCAGAAGTCGAGGTCGCGGCAGGAACCGTACTTCACGAGCTCTCTCCTGCACTCGCTGACCAGGGCTTTGCGGTCGAGAATCTTGGAGACATAGACGCGCAGAGCATAGCGGGGGCGATTTCGACCGGAACCCACGGCACCGGGCTCTCCCTGGGAGGACTCGCCTCTCAGATCACCGGGCTTCGCATGGCGACGACCGCCGGCACCATCGTTGATTTCGACGATACAGACCGCGAAAGCCTGCAGGCAGCAGTCGTATCGCTCGGCGCGCTCGGTATCATTACCCGGGTGCGTCTCAAGGTCTTACCCCGGTACCGGCTCAAGCTCGTAGCGCGTCGTGCGCCCCTGTCAGAAGCGCTTGAGCACTGCACGGAATGGGCCGGCAATCACCGGCACTTCGAGTTTTTCTGGTTTCCGCATTCCGACTCCTGCCAGCTGAAGTTCACCGATATGACCGATGAGCCGGCACGGCCGCAGTCACGCCGAGCCCGCATGGCAGACGACATCCTTGAAACGGGCGTGTTCGGGTCAGCAAGCGCCCTCTGCAGGTTCGTTCCCGCGCTGTCCCCCGGTCTGTCGCGTTTCGCCGGTCGCTTTGTATCTGAAGCAAGCGTCGTTGATGAAAGCTACCGCATCTTCGCTTCGAGCCGTAAGGTCCGATTCCACGAAACCGAGTACGCCCTCCCGCTTGAAGCCGCCGTACCGGCGCTTGAGACGATACAGGCCCGCATCGCAGAGAAGAACTATAAGGTTCACTTTCCCGTGGAGGTGCGCTTCGGCGCTGCCGACGACGGGTGGCTGAGCCTGAGCCACGGACGGCCGAGCTGCTACATTGCCGTCCACATGGCGCAAGGTATGGATTTCAGCGAGTACTTCGCCGATATGGAGGCGATCTTCTCGGAGTTCGACGGCCGTCCGCACTGGGGGAAACGCCACAGCCTCACCGCGGCCGAACTCTCGCGACTGTATCCCCGGTTCGAGGACTTCCGCTCCCTGCGCGCCGAGTTCGATCCCGACATGACCCTGCTCAATCCCTATCTCCGGAAGCTGCTTGCTGCGTCATGAACGCACCACGTATCTGCGATCATTGCGGGCGGACGTACGAACATCGCGGAAACCCGGAACAGCGGTTCTGCAGTACGTCCTGCAGGCGATCACAATCGGCTGCTATTCACGGTGAGCTCGAGGGCATGGTATTAGCGGCGCTTGCGGTGCGCGACTGGCACACGACAATCTGTCCGTCGGAAGTCGCCCGTGAACGGTTCGGCGACGACTTCAGACAGCACATGGAAACGGTCCGCCGGGCGGCGCGCAGACTCGCCCATCGCGGTGAAGTCATCATCACCCAGAAAGGTAATACCGTTGATCCAGCGAATTTTCGTGGACCAATACGCATCGGGCGCGGCCCGCAATACAGGCTCGCTCAGGCGCCGCCGGTCACAAACCCCGGCCAACGCCGCATATAATCGACAAAGCGGTCGGACAGGCCCTCGGTTTTCAGATGCTCGGGCGTGTGCGGAGGGAGCGTCGGAGATTCACCGTCGGCAAGCATCTGCGGCCAATTCGCGTTACCGATCGCGGCGCGTCCTATCGCTACCATGTCCGCGCCGTGGGCGATGGTCTGTGCCGCATCCGC
>RECN01000182.1 GCA_007694005.1 Spirochaetaceae bacterium | reverse complement strand
GGAAAGAAGCAGATGCCCGTAACCGAGCCAGAGCTCGGCAAAGTCAGGCGGAGGTCCGAGCGTATCGAGCAGCGACCGCGCTTCGTGCGGATTGAAGTCACGAAGGGCCGCAATGACGGCGTCGTACACGTCTTCTTCGCGAGGCTCCTCAGTCGGAGCCGGTACGACATCCTCTACCGGAGGCGGCTCGTCTTCCGGCCGGACTGCAGCCACGCGATCGGGTGGCGTTGCACAGGACAGAACGAGCAGGAGTGCAGACAACAGTGACGCGAGCCACCGTGTGTGATGAAATATCGTTCGAAGCATGCTGTTTCCCAAACCTCGCTATTTGAGCGGGAAGGGTATCGTGTTCCCGTCGCTTAGGTCCATACCCGGCGCTTTCGCTATTGCTCAGATATGGTCCTGATTGCTACTATAGCCAAAACGTATGTCTGTCTGGATGCGCCGCCTCTCGTATGTAATGCCTATTCTGTTTGCTGGTCTCATCGCGCTGCTCTTCTACCAGGAGTTTCGCGGGAGCGAACGGGTCTACCTCGAACAATCAGGGATCACGCTCTCTGCCTACACGCTCGCTCCGAACCTTCATCGGGACGGGCAGGTGCGGTCCTTGAGCGTTTCGACCGACGGATTTGTCGTCGATTTCTCCCGCGGTCGGGGAATACTCCGCCGGACTGAAAGCGGTCGGGCCGAAATACTCAATCCCGTCGATTTCCGGGAACGCGACGGCGGGTTCATAATCGAACTGGAAAACGGTTATGCCGTCGAGGTTCTGCGCGAGCCGGGAGACCAGCCGGCGATACAGCTTGCCATAGCAAAGCCCGCAGATCGCTCATCCTACCGTTCGTATGAGTTTTCTCTCCGCGCGACAGAGGGAGCGGTATTCCGGAGAACGGAAAACAGCCCGGTTCTGGAAGTACAGGTTGGAGACCGGATCTACAACTTCATTCTCCCCGAGAGCGCACTGTTTGATGCGGTCAATCGACGAGTCATACTTGCCTCGGAACCCGATACACAAACCATACGCTACGTGTTCGAGCCGACGCCTGATCCGGGAACGGTCGCGACCTGGGCACGGACCGGCGAACTGACCCTGAGCGCAGACGAGCATACCCGGCTTCTCGACGCGTATACAGAAATGGTTCACGAAAGCTGGACGGGAAGCCGCTTCTCGGCTGCCGAAGGAACGTGGCAGCGGCCTGAAGGATCTCCACGGTTCGATGAGCGCATTGTAGCCGCGCTCATGTCCCGGGCCTGGGAAAGCACGGCCTACGATCTGAGAGCCTCGGAGCTCAGGAACGCTGCTGCCACGCACGCTTCGGCGCGAAGCTTCCGCACTGCCCCGTATTTCGGTGATCTCAGCAGGCTCGCCCCCGAGATGAGGGCAGAACTTGCGGCACAGGAGGCAGAACTTCGAGGCCTTCTGGAGCAGGACCCGGTCGCAATCCTGCACCTCGAGGATGCCATCCTTCGCATGACCGTTTCAGATATTCTCAACCGCATTGCGGATGCAGACCTGACGGACGCGGTTCACGCGGCAATCGCAGACGCCTCTTCCGACCTGCAGCCTCGCGACGCCATTCGCGTTCTCGAGCTGCTTCATCGATCCTTCCCGATTTCCGATGACCTTCGGGAAGTGCTCACCGCGCTTGAAGGCGAAGCGCTCGACCTGCTCACGGGCCTGGTCCGACGTACACCGGACGGCTTTTTTCTCGAATCAACTCCCGGCAGAGTCGGGATTGAATACTCGCTTCGGGCCGGACTTGCCCTTGCTTCGTACTCTGCGGATCAGCGCATTCAACAGCTCGGTCGCCACATGGTCCGCGACGTTCTGGCCCTGGCCGACGGGCAGCAGGCTCTTCCGGAAACAGGGAGCCTGACCAACGGTGCTGTTGACGTCCTGTCGGGTCATCTGCTTCCCGAGGACTGGTACCATGTTCTCCGACCGGCTCCACAGGCGGTGAGAATGACCCCTCTTCCGGAGCCCTTTGGCGACGGCGCATTCCTGCTTTCCGCAGTCCGAATGAACTCGGTTCAGTCCGAACCCGGGCGCGTCATTGTGGAGCTGAACAATGTTCCGAACCGGACACATTACGTGATCATGCAGGAAGTTCCGCCTTTTTCGAACATGGAGCTGTTCCGACTCGACTGGCGTAATGACCCGAATTTCGAGAACTTCAGCCGGGGAAGAGCCTATAACGCCTCCGCCGGGACCCTGAAGATCAAGTACACCGACACCCAACAGACAGGCCGCATAGTCCTGTCGTTTTAAGGATACCCATGAGCCTTCCCGACTTCTTCTCCGCTGCGCCCGACACCCATCGTATATTCTTCATGCGACACGGAGAAAGCGAAGGCAATGTAGGGGGCATCCTGCAGGGACGCAGTGACTATCCGCTGACGCCGCTGGGAAAATTGCAGGCCGAGGCAGCTGCAGGCTGGTTTCTTGACCAGAACATCGATCTGGTACTCAGCTCACCGCAGACGCGCGCGCGTACAACGGCCGACATTGTGAGACACGCGATCCGCACAAGCGGTCACGCAACGGCATACACCGCGCTGGACGGGCTCTCGGAGGTCGATCTTGGCTGTTTCACCGGACTCACGATGGCTGAAGCGCAACGGCGCCACCCGGAAATACACCGCCGGGTGCAGTATGAAACCTGGGACGCGGTTCCCGACGCAGAGCATTCAGAATCACTGCGCGAGCGGGCGATAGAGATCTGGAAGACCATAATCGACCGCCTTTCCGAACATCGCAACGTTCTTGTCGTAAGCCACGGTGGCTTTCTGCAGTGGCTCATCAAGACCGGGATGGGAGCAGATCACAGTCGATGGAGTTTGCGATTCCACTCGAGCAACTGCGGCATACACGAATGCAATGTCATGAGACGGTCGAACGACCACGTGGTCGTAGAATGGAGACGAATCAATATGGTGGTCGCACCACCCGAGGGAGCATAAACAATGAACACATACCGGATCGCAGTTCTACCGGGTGACGGCATCGGACCTGAAGTGATGAATGAAGCGCTTCAGGTGCTCGAGCTGACCGCCGGGAAGCACGGATTTGCCCTTGAATGCACACAGGCTGATGTCGGTGGCTGCGCCATCGACAATCACGGTGTCGCACTGCCGGATGCAACAATCAGACTCTGTGAAGACAGCGATGCCATACTGTTCGGCAGCGTCGGGGGACCGAAGTGGGAGCATCTCCCGCCAGCCGAACAGCCGGAGCGGGCAGCGCTCCTGCCGCTGCGGAAACACTTCGGACTCTACGCGAACCTGCGACCGGCAATCGTGCACGCGGAGCTTTCGCATCTGAGCCCGCTCAAAGCCGAGATCGTCGGGCAGGGCCTCGACCTTCTGGTCGTCCGCGAACTGACCGGAGGCATATACTTTGGCAGTCCGAAGGCCGACGAAGGCGCCCGTGCCTATGACACGCTCGTGTATACCGAGGAGGAAGTCGAGCGTATTGCGCGCGTCGCCTTCGAGGCTGCCCGGGTACGAAGTCGAAAGGTCCACAGCATAGACAAGGCGAATGTCCTCTCGTCCATGGTACTCTGGCGGAGGGCTGTTGAACGGGTCGCTGCGGACTACCCCGACGTGGAACTGCATCACATGTACGTCGATAACGCGGCCATGCAGCTGGTGCGAAACCCGCAGCAGTTTGACGTTCTCGTCTGCAGCAACATGTTTGGCGACATTCTCAGTGATGAAGCCTCAATGATTACCGGGAGTCTCGGCATGCTGCCGAGCGCCAGCCTCGGGGAGACCGGGGCATCCGGGCGGAGATTCGGGCTCTACGAACCCATAGGCGGAACCGCCCCTGATATAGCCGGGAAAGGTGTTGCGAATCCCATAGCGCAGATATTGAGTGCGGCTATGCTCCTGACCTACAGCCTCGACGAGGCAGCGGCAGCCGCTGCCATCGAAGCCGGTGTGTCGGCAGCCCTTGCGGATGGTCCGCTGCCCGCCGATCTTGCCTCGCCGGGTTCACCGACCGCAGGAACACGCGAGATCGGCGAAAGAATACGCGCTGCCATTGCGGCGGCGTAAGCATCGACGGTCGGCGTCTATCCCTTGAGACGCCGACGCCGGAGCTCGTCCGCGACGTCTGCGAAGGACTTTCCCTCGTATTCGAGCAGCACAGCGAGGTGGAACATCAGGTCGGCCGACTCGGAAACCAGCTCGTCTGGACTCTCAGACAGGCAGACCTCTATACCCTCCTCGCCGACCTTCTTCCGGATCTTTGCCCGTCCCTGTTCGAACAGATAGCTCGTATACGATCCTTCTGCCGGATGCTCCCTGCGGTCACTGACGGTCTGCTGGAGGTGAGCAAGCTCATCCGACAGTGATTCCGGCGTAGACGTCGGTGCCGTCTCGATGCCGGACGCATCCGATCCAATACCCTGTGAGCCTGCGGCTTCCGCAGGCTCTTCTGCGGTCGGGTTCGAGCGAAAACGCCGCGCATCGGCCTCCGAAAGCACCACCCTGACATCATCGCCATCCTCGCTCATGCTGAGGATTGAAAGCCCCCCGGCAGGCGGTAGGACGCGGCCGGTCTGCTCGTGATAGGTCCACAACTCGCCCTGTTCGAGGCTCTTGCGAAATGCCTTGCCGTTCATGGCCGCCGTGCCGATTGATTCTCCGTGCTCATTGAGTATGTGCACGGTCCGAAACGCTGTCTGCTCCGCGCTGTCTTCTGTCATAGTTCCTCCTCGCTGTGGCAGTCT
>RECN01000124.1 GCA_007694005.1 Spirochaetaceae bacterium | reverse complement strand
CGCAGAATCTCCTCGCCCTCCGGTACTCTCGCCCGCGCCTCAGGCCGTCCGATGAGTACCAGTAGCCGGTGTTCGGCCTCAAGTGCGACGAGCTCGCGGACCACCGCGTAGCTCTGCTCGTCGAGCCACTGCAGGTCGTCGAGTACGACAACCGAAACAGCCTGCGCGGTAAGCAGCCGCGACAGCAGGCGGGATAGTTCGGCCGGAAGCGCCGACTGTGCACCGGCAACGTCGGAACTGTCGGCGCTCTCGGCCCCGATCAGGTCTGAAGCCCGCCGAGAGATACGCGACAGCACGTACCGCGCTTCACGACTCGCCCCTCCGAGCTGCCCGGCCTCACCACGCTGAAGAAGCTCGTCAAACAGAGCCCCCACAGCCCGATACGGAATGGTCGAGATTTGCGAGCTTTTGAAGAAGAAGCGGAACTCATCCGGGTGCAGCAGCCGGTCCTGCACCGACTGCCACAGGTAGGTTTTCCCTATCCCCGGCTCGCCGATTATCGCAACCACCCGCGACCGGCCTGTGCGGGCCGCCTCGAACGACTCGGCCAGGGCGCTTTCCTGCTCGCTACGACCGACAAGCGCTCCGGCGGCAGGCGACCCCGCCGCCGCCGCGGGCGCCACAAGCAGCGCCACCTCGGTCTCAAGGTCTACCAGAGACGAAAACCGTGATGCGGCTTGCTTCGCCGTCGCCCGTTCGATGATCCGCTTCAGCGCCGGTGCATTGTGCAGCATCCCGGTGTTTACGGGACGGCGCACAATCGTTTCCCGGTCCGGGTCGCCCTCCCCGACTCCGTAGGGAGGTGCGCCGGTGAGGATCATAAGCCCGAGAACGCCGAGATTGTATACGTTGCTTCGCTCGTCTATGTCCGCCTCTATGAGTCCGGTCTGCTCGGGGGCGGCACACGGCCAGATCTGCGCGGCAGCCTGTCGTTTCCGGGTTGCCTCGGCCGACGTGCAGATACGATCGTTGTCAAGAAGCCGCACCGCTTTATCATTGGTAAAATCAAAGGATGACTCTGAAAGTCGCGAGTGCACGTGGCCGTCCGTCACCACGGTTCGTGTCGCACGAACTGCAGACAGCCACAGCCAAAGACCACGGTGATAACGCGAAAAACGACGCTCCATCGCACCTTCCTTGCAGGCATTTCACGTGTATTTACTGGTGTGGTACACACAGACGTCGGGCTGTTGCGGATATGCTCCTGCGATACTAACACGCCCGGTTACTCTGCGGGAATCGGCGTTTCGCGAGCTTCACGAAACGTGTAGCCGATTCACGTTTCGTGAACACAGCACGGATGTACGCGCGTATAATACATCTATACTGCTGGCAGTCTGGTACCATACCAACGTCGTTCGACGATACGGTATCCTTGGCACACAATTTGCTAATTCTTGATCGGAGGGTACTCATGGCACCATTTCGATCACGGTCTAACGGAACTCGAGTTGTAACGCTCGTTCTCACTCTACTTTGCAGGGTCGCACTCAACGGCGGTGCACAGCCAGAAGACGTCTGGTGGAACGTTGGTTTTCTCGCTGCCACGGAAGGTCCGTCTCACTTTCTGGATACACCTTCTTTTGAAAGCTTCGGTTGGGGACCGCGGGCTGTCCCGACTCACGGTCCAACGCCCGGATCAGACCGTGTCAGGTTTGACTACGGTGTCGCACGTATAAGTGCAGACGCGTTCTTCATGCCCGGTGAGTCTGTATTGTCGCTCTACGGAACAGTGAGTACCTATACACCGAGCGTAGTTGTACCAGTGCAAGAAACCGTCGGGTGGTACGAGGCACCGTTCCCGCCTGCAGAGGTCGAACTTACCGTGAGAAACCGAGGCGGTTCGGTCCTCATCCACTTGTTGTTCGTCGATGAACAGGGAAACTGGTTTAACATCGGACCGATCGAGGCTCCCTCGCAGCTTCGACAGACGTCGCCTTCTGAGGAGCCATATATCGGTCTGCCGGGACAGGTTGCATGGATCGGGTGGAGCAACCCGTTCTGGGCTCCTACATCGGATACGCGTACTGTCCGTCTCGCGAGAATACAGGTCACGTCAATGGAAAGCGTTCGGCAAGATTCTTCGTTCGTTTATGGGGAGTGGATTCACCTGTACCCATCAGCGCGCGACGCGCTTACCGAAGAATGGGAGACGAACCCTTCACCGCCCGAGTTCTTCGATATTATGCTCGACATCATCGAAATCGGATGGGTCGCGGAACGGAGGTAACAGGAGCAGAACCCGCAAGATCGCACGTTTCCCCACGGGCACCGTCCCTTACTCACTCGTAAGAAAGAAGTTGCGCCGTTGCTCTGCGGTAAGTTCTCGCGGGAGAAGCGACCAGGCGAACGCGACGAGCGATTGATTGGTGCGAATACGCCAGACCCCAACGGTGCCATCCCCAAATCCTGCTACTATGCGCCCGCCGTCGTTAGTCATAACAGCAGACACAATACGCCTCCCCTCAACCGACAGGCGATACATCTCACGACCGGTCCGCAGGCTCCAGACTCGCGCTGAGCCATCCTGGGAGACGGTAAGCACCTCGTTACGACCGACACGCTGCGCGGAAAGTACACGGTCCGTATGACCTGAAAGTCTCTGAATCAACCGACCCCTACTCGTGCTGTAGAACGAGACCGTCGGATCAGGGAATGCCGTCAGCATGATTTCTTCTTCGGACACGAAACTGACGCTATCGATCGAACCAGAATTGTGATCGATTACAGATAGCACCTCTTCGTCATGTACATTCCAGACAGTTGCGGTTCCATCGGAAGAACCAGTGACCACATATGTTCCACTAGCCGAAAAAGCGGCGGCCGTTATCGGGTCACTATTCCTTCGGAGCACTGTGCGCAGCTCTCCTGACGCGGCGTCATAGACCCGAACCGTTCCATCCCACGACGCAGTTAGAAACAGTCTCCCGTCGTCCGAAAACGCGACCAAAGACACAAGACCTTGATGGTCAGAAACATTGAAGATCGGTGCTCCTGTTTCAGAGTGCCAGATGGTCGCATAGTGATCGCCGGCTGTGCGCCCAAAGGCAGGCACACCAGCACGAGTAATGATTTGCGTATTCAACGGCGAGAATCGCGCTTCAAACACACCGGCTCCCGGTACTGATGGAAGCGGATGTTCCAGAATCAACAGTTCCTGACCACTCAAGATATCCCAGACCGATGCAGTGAAGTCCAGCGAGGCGGTTACCAGAAAGCGTCCGCTCGGATCGAACGACGCATCGGTCACTGCATCCCAGTGAGCGTCATACCTCCCGGCTACAGCTCCCGAGTCAAGATCCCATACCACTGCGGTGTTGTCGTCGGACCAGGAAACCGCTTGTGTCTCATTCGGTGAAAGCCGCACTCCACGTACCGAAGACCCGTGACGTTCCTGAAACGCCGCAAACTCAGTGAGGAGCGTCGGCTCGACACGCCAGACCCTCGTTGTCCCGTCAACCGAATTGCTGATAACCCGATTCCCGTCCATCGAGAAATCAGCGTGCACGATGGGACCAGTGTGCCCTTCCAGGATGATGTCAGACTCACCGGACGTGGCACTCCAGATCCGCATAGAGCTATCCTGCGCGTATGTCAGAATCCGATCACCACCCGTTGAAAAACGGGCAGCGGATACAACAGAACCGTGATTCGGCAGGACAAACTGTGCGGTCTCGCTGTCTACGGTCCAGACCCGGGCAGTCCCGTCGTGCGAAGATGTGACGAAGCTTCGACCATCACGGGCAAAATCGATAGCAGTTATCCGTCCCTCGTGTCCCGAGAACATGTACATCAGCTCGCCGGTACTGATACGCCAGAGACGTACGGTGCCGTCTTCTGCACCCGTCGCCACGAGTGAACCATCCGGACTCACCGCAACACGCGCCTCTCGCCCGTCATGACCGGGGAGCACATGAAGGGCCGCTCCATTTTCAGAATCCCAGATGCGGACCGTTCCATCCCGGGATGATGTGAGTACATGAGTTCCATCTGAGGCAAAGACGGCATTATCGACCCGCGCCTCGTGACCCGACAAGGTATACAACGGGTGTGCAAGGTCCACATCCCAGACAACTGGATCGTCCCCCGATACGAGTTCTAACAGCCGGGTACCGTCGGGGCTGAAAACTAGCGACCCCCCGAGCCGATCACTGTGCCCGGTGTAGAGGCGGGCAGTCACAACTCCATGCATATCGTACACGTGAATGAAGTCGTCACTGAGAAGCGCTGCGATACGTGTGCGATCGTTGTCCGACGCGACCGCGACAATGCTGCTACCAGCCTCCTCTATTCGTGCGGAAATGTCTCCGGTAGATGCGTCCCAGACAACTGCATCGCCGTGTGTCACGGTTACAATACGCGTACCGTCGGCGGAAGCGTGTGCAAAACGCGATAACGGGAACGAAGGAAAGACTCGCAACTCTCGCACCTGCGTGGTGGCAGCGATCAATGCGAGCTCGGCCTCGTGTACCCACGGACGCTCGATACCGCGACTGATATCGGGCAACGCCTCCAGTGCAAGCGCAAGCGCAGTCGCGTAGTCGTGACGGGTAATCGCCTGTTCGGCAAAATCCGCGAGAAAGAGCGACTGGGTTCGAAGTGCGTTATCCCGTTCGGACTCGGCTCGTGCACGTTGTATCGCTTCCCGGCCTCGTAATGTTTCGGCGACGTCGCGCTCCCGCTGCGCAATACGCTCCTGGCGCTCGGCTTCCCGTCGTTGCGCTTCTGCCTCAGCTCGCTGCCTCTCAGCCTCCTCGCGCTCCTGTATCGCGACTGACTCACTCGCTTCTGCCAGCTCACGCTGCTCCTGTGCGAT
>RECN01000200.1 GCA_007694005.1 Spirochaetaceae bacterium | reverse complement strand
GGTAAGCCGGGACGGAACGGGTAGGAATCAGTCGGAACGCTACAAAATCCTCGGTTTCCCCTGAATGGCGAGACCTAAAAATCCCCGTACCAGAGATCATTAAACGGTGTCGTGATACCCCCCTGTCTCCCGAGGCCACCGAATAACCAGAGTCGGTTATCCCGTGTCAGGAGTCGGTGTATTCGCCGCGGTGCCCAGGAGCCGTGATCCTCAGCTGTCCAGGTGATCCCGTCACTGCTTGACCAGATATCTCGCCTTTCGGTGGTCGCATCGAAGCCACCGACAATCCACATTCGGTCGTTTGCAACGGCTGCAGCGTGCTGCCACCGTGGCGACCACGGCGTTCCCTCGACTGTTATCCGGGTCCACGTTTCTCCGTCACTGCTTGACCACACGTCATTCAGGAGTGAGGAGCCGTCTATGTCCAGGCCTCCCAGGACCCACATTCTGTTGTCGAAGACGAGGCTTGCAAACCCCGTGCGGGCTGACCAGTCAGCACTTTCGCGTACTTCGGTCCAGGCTTCACCGTTGTCACTGGACCAGATTTCGTTTCCACCTGAACCACCGAGAATCCACATGCGTTCTTCGCCCCCGGGTGATGCGAAAACCAGAGCTCCGTGCCCGCCGCGTTCGCTCCATTCTGCCGCCTCAACGATTCGAGTCCACGTTTCCCCGTCACTGCTTGACCAGACATCACGTGTGCCAGAGCCTCCCAGAAGCCAGAGTTTCCCATTAAATTCGAGCACTACGGGTTCGTTCCGCTGGGACCAGGGAACGTCAGACACTTCCTGCCATGTAATCGGGCTGAACACCGCGGTAAGTGCCGTGTCCTGTCCAATACCGAGGAGCAACGGGTTATCTATCCTGTTTTCTCCGTCGCCGGCCCAGTGGGAAAAAAAGTAGCCATCTGAGGCGCTCGCGGTGAACGTAATGAGTTCTCCGCTGGTATAACGGTCTTTCACTGGATGAATGACGACAGTGCCACGATCAGGATCTTGAATCGTGAGTACAAGACCATAGGTTTCTGGAGATACAGGATTCTCTCCGGGAGAGTCATCAAGGGTCGGGCTCATGTCAGCCGGATCAAGCAAGGGATAACACGACGTAAACGTGGACAGGAGGACGGAAAGCATCAGAAAACCGTGTATTCGTCTCATGGAACGCTCCTGGTTTCTTATTGATTGTGGATATGTGCGGATCGTTCTCGTTCGATTCGGAGAGGCATTGCGTTCAGAGCACTCAGGAGCAGTCCAAGTCCGCCAACAGATATGGATGCAACCGCGCTCCAGTCGTTCGTCGGGTCTGAGTCAACCGCCTGCCGCACACCGTAACCGATTAATGTAGCCGATAAACCAAGATCGACCACGAGTCCGACGATTCTCCAGCTTCGAATCGCAGTCGGGTTACCCGTTACCGAATTGTGTAACACTCCAATTGCGGGAACACCCAGCAGCAGCGACACTCCGCCAACAATTACGCGATCGGTCTGGCTTAAATCCGGGTCGGTAATTGCGGTACCCATGGTCAGGCCCGAAATGATCACTTTACCTCCGTGCCAGAAAAGCAGGGGATCGACCCGTGACTGAGGTTCCGACTCATGCGTAGTACCTGTCGTTCGCAGTTCGGCACGGCGAAACTCTTCGAATCCGAAAGGTACAGACTGGGCGTGCAACACAAAAAAAGGTTGAGTCAACAGGAGAAGCAATGCTGCCAGCCGCGTTTTTAGGACCATCCTAACGCTCCTTTAGGTGCCTCAAGCTACATGACCCATGCGAATCATATGCACAGTTTTTTCCCGTTTTCAATATTATTCACACATATTTTCGGTTCACCCGGTTTGTTCGCTGTGATCACGTACGTTCCTACTCCTCATGAAAAAACATGGTATTGTTGTACCACGCCGGTGAGCGGGCTATAGTCTTCTCAGAAATCCGGAGGAAATGTGTATGATGATTAAGGCCCCCACGGATGGTGCGATTCACACGCACCGTCTTTCCGTTTTGTTAACCGTAGCGGTTCTTGTCGCCCTTTCGGGCTGCGCTTCCTCCGAGGCTCGCGCTGCCAGACGCGGAGACGTCGATTCTCTTCGCGAGTACGTGGAGTCTGGCGGTGACGTAAACGAGATTCAGCGCGACGGGCGAACCCTCCTGATGATATCGGCCGAAGGTGGCTTCTTTCCGGCTGTCCGTTATCTGGTCAGCGTCGGAGCAGATGTCTCCATCCGCGACGGCCGCGGACGGCAGGCTGTACATTTTGGCGCCTCGTCCGGAAGCCCGGCTATTGTCGAGCATCTCGTAGACAACGGGGCCGCCGTCGACCCTGTCGATAACGACGGTCGCTCCCCCGCGATGTACGCAGCCGAGAGGGGCGGTGCGCAGGGGGTGGAGACGCTCCGGTTCCTCGAGCAACGAGGAGCCGATCTGAACCGCAGCGATAATCGTGGTGTGACGATGCTGCTGCTTGCGGTTCGCTCAAATCGCGTCAATGTGGTCGATTTCCTCCTGCAGGCCGGTGCCGATGCCGACCGTGCCGACGCGAGCGGCGGGACGCCGATCTTCGAGGCGGTTGAGGCGGGTCGCGTAGACATTACCCGACTGCTTCTTCAATACGGAGTCGATGCACAACGTACGAACGCTGCTGGTCGAACCCCGCTCATGATAGCGGCCGACGCCGACCGCACCGAAATCGTGAACCTGCTTCTACAGTCCGGGGTCGCGGTAAATACGGAGACGTCAGATGGCAGAACTGCGCTCTCGTTTGCCGTGGCACGAAGCGCTCAACGCTCACAAGGTCTGACCGAAAGCGCGCGACTGATTCGCACGGCCGACGGGCGCATGAACCCCAACGATGACTTCGCCCGCGACATTGCGTTTGCATCAGCTGCATCCGGAAACATCGACGTTCTGCAGCTGCTGCTTGGAGATGGATTGGATCCTCGCGTGCGACACCGGGCAGATGAAACACTCCTGCTCGCCGCGGTCGCGAATGAGCGGGTGGTGCAGGTGTTGCTGGGATACGATCTTCCGCTTGATGTACGCAACAGCGAAGGCAACACCGCTCTTATGGTTGCAGCTGCACAGGGCTACGAGGAAACCTTTCGCCTGCTTCTCTCTGCAGGTGCAGATACCACGGTTGTGAACAATAGGGGAGAGACGATTCTGATGCTCTCGGTTCTCGGAAACAGAGAGGACGCGGTGCGAAGACTGCTGTTAGCCGACGCACCGGTCTGGACCCGCGACCGGAACGGAAATACGGCCTTGCATTTCGCTGCCCGAAGCGCTACTCCAGCGATCGTTCGGGTACTCGTAACCGCTGGCGCCGCAGTGAACGCGGTGAACGATGCCGGTCGCCGGCCTATTGACTTCGCCGAGGAAAACAGTCGACGCGACGAGGTCGTTCAGATTCTCGTGTCGGCAGGCGCACAGGCTCCAGCGCCGCGCGAGGACGACGTTGCCGTTGAGACGCCGGAGCCTCAGCCGGAGCCCGAACCCGCACCGGAGCCAGAGCCTCAGCCAGAGCCCGAGCCGGAAGCAGAATCCGAGTCTGTCGCGCCACCGGAGCCCGAACCAGACGCGGAACCGGAGGAGGATGAGGTGGTCGCGCCACCCGAGCCCGCACCAGAGCCAGAGCCCGTGATCGTTGAAGACGACGGGGACGTGGAACAGCCTGCCGGACCCGAAGACAGTGAGCATACGATTGTACTCGATAGAAGCAACCGCGAAGGACCGAATATTCGGCGTTATCCCCTCGATCAGCGCTCCCGCGGCACCGGCCGATCAATCACCGTGTGGTTTGAGGCCGCGTACGACGGAGTCATCGAGCTGTGGCAGGTGCCTCCAAACGGGTTTGCCGAGTTTATTGTAGACCTTTCCGATCAGCGGGCATTCAGCCTGTCGGTGCGAGTCGGTGACGTATATGTTTTCCGTGATCGAGACGGGTACGACCTGTACGTGTACCGCGTGGACAGTGAGATCGAGAACGACACAGTACTGAGAGTAATCGAGGCCGAGTAAGAGAGTCGGGATCGCGTCAGGGTCAGCCGAGCGTGTTGCGTAAAACCTACTCCGCTCGGCTTCTTTCGATTGCCCGGTACACATCGGTTCCGTGAAGCGCCTGGTTTTCCTGCAGCGCTTCAATCACGAGGTCGGTAACCTCCGCCCCGGCGCCAAGAATGACTCCCGCGACGTAGGGGTTGGTGCTGTACTGTACGGCAAAGCCGAGTGGTGTCAGACCCGTCGAGTGGCGAGCATTCAAATCGGCACCGGCGTCGAGTAGGGCTCGCACTGCGACCGGGTTCGTATTGATGGCGGCGAGCATAAGCGCTGTTGCATCATCGTCTGCACGAGCGTCTACCTCCGCGCCCGCCTTGAGCAGCATGCGAATTATGACCGGGTTCGGGTTTGGAGATGCCGCGTGCAACAGGGCTGTCATGCCGTAGTACCCGGTGGCATTAACGTCTGCACCTGCATCGAGCAGCATCTGTACGATCTCGGGATCCGGGCGCTGACCTAAAGCTGCTATGAGTACTGTATCTCCATCGTCGTTGCGCGCGTTTACGTCTGCCCCCATACTGATCAGGACGTCTACGTCGTTGGGATCGTGGCTGTATCGCGCCGCGGCCATAAGCGGGGTAACGCCGTTTTCGACCGGGTTATCCGGATCCATGCCGGCATCGATCGCCATAAGGATCTCGATGATCCGTCCACTCCGTATCGTTTCGCCGTATCCACGCACGTGCACCGCCGTGGCGCTTAACAGGAGAACTCCGAGCAGTATTATTGGTTTCATGTGCCTCACTACCTTGTGCGATTTATCTGTATTGTAAATGAATGGGTGTAATCGTGCGACCGGTGTCGA
>RECN01000177.1 GCA_007694005.1 Spirochaetaceae bacterium | reverse complement strand
TCCATGCTATGCAGCGGCTTAGGCCTGAATCATCACCACAGTCGCGGACAGTAATATTTGTTTGTACGAACAATTAGTTTTAGAGTATCATCGTTGTATGAGCACACAGGAGCCTGACATTCCCCTCAAGCTGACCCGCGAGCTGAAACGTATCGAGTCATTCTGCCCAGGATACACCCTGCGTCGCGCACAGAAGACCGTGAGCCGGCTGTTCGAAGCGTCGTTTCGAGGTGCACAGATCACCTCGTCGCAATACGCGATCCTTCTGACCCTCGCGATCAATCAGCCTCTGTCTACGGGCACATTGTCCGTGCAGCTGAGCTCCGAAGTCAGCACCGTCACGCGGAACATGCAGGCACTCGAAAAGCTCGATCTTGTCATGACCAGACCCGGGGCGGACAAGCGTTTCAGACACTATCACCTGACCGAAACAGGTGTACACGCGCTCGAGGAGAACCTTCCCCGATGGAAAGAGGCCCAGAAACAGACCATGTCGCGGGTCGGTAAGATGCGCTGGATGGCTATGCTCGGGGGTTTAAAGAGCCTGTACGACGAATAAAGCCGCCTGGAAGCGAACTAACCCACCAGCACCATGATACCGGCAACCAGAAGCAGCAACAGAATCGCGATACGAAGCATCTGACGCGGTACACGGTCGGCGTAGCGGGCGCCGAGCCATGCGCCCACAAGCACACCGGGTGTCAGCGCAGCGACGAGTGCCCAGTCGACATTACCCTCCTGCAGGTGTGCGACAGACGCGATCAGAAGCGAAACCGCCGCGACCACACTCGTGGTTCCCACGGCATTCGGACTCGGCAGCTTCAACACCATAATAAAGACGATCACGATAATGGACCCGGATATACTCGTCGAACCCATGAGAACACCAAGGATCAGACCGATGACCGGACTCAACACCAGCTGCCAACGCTCCACCTTGAGCTCACGCGGCTGCGCACGCACGATTACATAGCGATAGAACAGAAGCGCTACCGACAGGACAATGACCACGCCGATTATCGTCTCAAGCGGCACTATCGCGTTCAGATCATTCGCAAAGCGGGCACCAAGATACGAGGCAGGTACAGCCGTCGCCGAAAACAGCAGTGCAACCGGAAGCACTACGTTCCCCAAACGATGGTGCTGTATCGCTCCGGAAAGCATCATAAGAAAGCCCGCCACAGCCATACTACCTACAGCGATAACCGGCGGGAACTGAAATAGGACTATAAGGCCGGGTATCCCAAGCAGGCCTTTACCTATGGCGGTAAAACCCACCATGAGCCCGACGAAGAAGCCCCAGAACGCGATTGCGGTGATTATGAGCATAGTGTTGCTATTCTACTGAAGTTTTCTCTATACGAAAATAACGCGTGGCTTCATCGAGCGCCTGTGATTGTGCCATAAGTTGTTCTGCCATCGACGAGAGCTCTTCACTGGATGTCGCGTTCTGTTGTACGACCTGGTCAAGCTGGGCCAGAGCGGCGTTAATCTGTGCTGCACCGCTTCGCTGTTCGCTGCCGGCAGCGGTAATCTCAATCATAAGCTCAGCTGTCTGTTTACTGTCGGTCACGATCGCTTCTAAAAGTCGCCCTGCTTCTTCAGCCACCGTCACGCTGTCCCCGGAAACCTGAGCGATCTCCGATGCGGCCAGACCACTACGTTCGGCGAGTTTTCGCACCTCTCCAGCCACGACAGCGAATCCTTTTCCAGCGTCGCCCGCACGAGCCGCTTCAATCGCCGCGTTTAACGCGAGCAGATTCGTGTTTCGGGCGATGTCTTCTATTATGCTGACCCTGCTGACGATGTCGTGCATGGCTTCAATGGTCTTTTGTACCGCCTCGCCTCCACTTTTCGCATTCTCGGCGGCCTGCGTGGCAATCTTTGTAGCAATCTCAGAACTATCCGAACTCCGGTTGATGCTCGAACTCATCTCCTCCATGCTCGCTGCAACCTCTTCGATCGAAGCTGCCTGACCCGATGCTCCTTCAGAAACATGATCGGTAATCGCGCTTATCTCCCGGCTACCACCGGATACTTCGTGTGCAGACTGCTGAACGGTTCCGAGTATCTCGCGAAGGCGTTTCACCATCTCCACAAGCGCAGTGCTCATTCTCCCGATCTCGTCGCTCGAGCGCACCGATATCTCGCGAGTCAGGTCACCTTCGGCGACATGGCTCATATCGTTCATAGTCTGTTGTATCGGGCGTATGATCATGCGGGGAATGAGCAGAAACAGAATAATCAGGCTCATTCCCAGGAACACCACAAACGAGGTAATCATGGCAGTCACTGTCGAGGCAAGCGCAATCGCGTACCCGCGGTCAGCAGTCTCGATAAGATCCCTCTCGACGACAGCCATGCGGCCGAGCAGTTCGTCGAGGTCTTCAAGCCGGGTCCGTCCTTCTACCTGCCTGTTTTCGTTAAACAGAGAGTTGACGGCGACCAGTCCCGAGAAAAACTCCAGATACTGCTCACGAAATACACGTGCCTGAGAGGGAAAACTGATGGCAATTCTATCGATCGCCTGCAATGCCTGTAAACTGAACTCTGCCGCCTGTACCGCAAACCGGTCCTCCGCGGTAAGAATGCCGTCCCGAATGGCCACGTTAATCCGGTCGACGGTTCGCGCAAGTTCCACTACCAGACCACGATCTTCTACCGCCTGCCCTATGCCGTTCTGTATGAACAGAAAGATCGAACCAAAGGCGACAAGTACCACTATGTTCATGGCAATGACGGGAATACTGATCTTCTGTCGTATCGATGCGCTCATCCCTTCCTCCTACTGCCGCTCGGCGGGAATGACCCCGGAGGCCTGAATAAAGGTCTGTATCTCGGACTCGAAAAACATGTCCGTGTAATTACGAAGCCGCTCCGTGAGCTGCGGAACAACGAGGTTCAGCTCGCGAAGTATAGGGTAGCTTCCATCTGCCAGCGTTGCTGTCCCTGGCATGACACCATCGAGCGGAAGAACTCGAATCGGCATACCTGCTGCGATAAGGCTTTCTGCAGCTCCCATCGAAACATACCCGATTGCTCCCGGTATACCGCCGACGAGGGTCATCGCTTCCAGATTCGATGCGATCTCGTACGCACCCGGTGCAACACGACCCGCACTCCCGGCCTGCAAACGATCCGCGTGCGACACACCTGCGTAATCTTCGAACAGATCAAGAGTGGCCCGGCCTACCTCTTTGTTCACGAGAACGACTCCTTCGTCCCAGGAAACAAGTGACGACCACTCATCGACCGCTCCGGTATACAGTTGTCGAACCGTCTGCAGCGAAAGGCCCTGGATCGGGTTCTGCTCATTCACGATAAACACAAGCGCGTCGAACCCGTAGGTAATCGCAGTCAGCATTTCCGACTCAACAGCGGTGAGTGCGCGCGAGACCATGCCAATATCGCTCGTCCCGTCGGCTGTGTTCCGTATTCCGGCACCGCTCCCACCACCCTGTACCAGCACCGTTCCACCGAACCGATCGCGGTACAAAACTGCAACACGCTCCGCAACCGGCTGCACCGTTGTAGCACCCGAGACGCGTAGCGTTTCCTGTGCGGAAAGGTCCGCTGTCTGCAGTAAAAGAAGACTCAGAACCAGACTACTGAGCTTCACGATCTTCCAGAAATGTTTCATCATTGTCCTCGCACTGTCCTTCACAGTTCTGCCAGGAGACATCACGAACGACGTTCATGACAGCTGTCGTATCCCGGTAGCGAATGAGCTTCGCGCGTACATCAACACACACAGCCCTTTTTTCTCTGGTATGAATGACGGTCTCGAATCGCAGCTCGCCGGTCTTTCGCAGAGCTTCTATACGCGCATGGGTCACCTCGGGCGTCACACAGCCCTCGAGAGTATCTACCGGGCTACCGAGCACCTCGGACAGGCCGTAACCGGTCATTTTCTCGAGCGCGGGGTTGGCAGCGATAATCCGCGGGACGGCGCCTGCATTCTGTTCGTCGATTCTCGCGATCACAATCGCATCAGCGTTCAACTCGAACAGATCCTGAAAATCCTGCCTGCTCTTCTGCAGATCCTGCGTGGACTGAAACAGTCGCAAAGCCATTTTTATCGATGCATCGAGCACCACAATCCCGGCGTTTTTCACGACGTAGCCATACGAGGTGATCTCTTCTGTTCGGGCAACAACGTCTCGCTCGGTGTGGCTTGAGAGAAACAGAACCGGAATATCCCGCCGTTCAAGGATGCGACACGCTGCCTCAGTCCCGTCAATCGATCCAGAACCCAAATCAATATCCATGAGGATCAGGTCAACGTCAGGATCAAGCGCTTTATGAACTGCTTCGTCTCCGGTCACGGCGACGACAACGTGGTATCCGTAATGCCTCAGGAGATGAGAATGCAGGTGAGCAGTGACTTGCTCGTCTTCCACGAGCAGAAGCGTCCAGTGGGTCTCCGCCATAGTTCAGATCTCCGTAAACGAGGTATCTTGATGTCGGACAAGGCGTCGCCACAGTAAGAACCACTGGAAGATGAATGTTTTGCGGCTGGCGAAACTATATCGTTCACTAATTGTTATTTCAAGTGTTCGCGTTGACTCATCAAAAATCTTACCATTGGAAGGCCGTGCCTCATATAAAAATCTTACCCTGAGCAATACTCCTCTCAATCGACGTGAGAGGGGCGCACATGGGACTAAGGATGAAGGAAAAGAAAGCGCTAACCAATGAAACCGCAGCGCGATATCGGGCGGAATCCAAGATCGGCAAGAAAGCTATCTTAGACGAGTTTTGTCTGACCACCGGGTACCATCGTAAGTATGCAGTACAGGTACTGAATAACTGGGGAAAACGGAAGATCCGAGTAATCGATGGTAAAGCGGTTGAGTTTGTCGTCGGGCAACCGCGCAAGCCAAAGGAACGCGTCCGTGAGCGCGTCTATGACCAACGAGTCTCAGA
>RECN01000181.1 GCA_007694005.1 Spirochaetaceae bacterium | reverse complement strand
TGCCCGACGACTGCGTGACGCTGCAGGGCTGTTTTGATTAGGGGGATGCAAGCCCTATAGTGGTTCACGAATACCAGGCAATAGGGCGCGGCGCGGGTCACAGACGGTATGGTCTGCCATTATCAGGGGCTCTGATTCCCTGACAGGAGCGGCAACCATGAGTGCTGGTGCAGCGCCCGTCCATTCTGCCGCCACGGCGCGGAGAGCCCCGATTCGAGTCGACGAGGCTTCCGACGACTTTGCTTCCAGCAATATCGTTCCCGTGCCGTCGGGTGTGGTGCCACGAATCACCGCGTCTACCTCGTGGCCGCTGGTATCACGATAGAAAAACAGTGATCGTCCCGGTACGAGTCGAGCTGTTTTTACGAGTTCAGATATAACGAAGTTTTCCCAGAGAGCTCCCCAGGCTGGCGCCCTCATGATGGATGCGTCCGGTGAGAGACCTTGAAGGTGGACGGCCAGGCCTGTGTCGGCGAAATAGATCTTCGGTGTCTTTACGAGACGTTTCGAAGCGCTCTCGAACCACGGAGGGAGTAAAAACACAAGACCGGACGCCTCCAACGCGGCGATCCAGTCCTTGATCGTATTGGCGGTTACACCGACCGACCGGGATACATCAGAGTAATTCAGTATGTTACCAATACGGTTCGCGATCAGTCCTAGAAACACCCGAAACTGATTGACTTCGCGTACAGCGACGAGCTGTCTCAAGTCGCGTTCCAGATAGGTGCCGACATAGTCCTCGTAGAATTCATCGGTATCGAGGCCTGAGTTCGCCCAAAGCTCCGGATACCCGCCTCGCCAGACGATCGCATCAATATGTTCAGGATCGTACCGTTGACTCTTCCGGAGCTCGACCGCCGAAAGGGTATGAAGATGCAACAGACGAACGCGCCCGGCGAGGCTTTCGCGTACACCGTGCATCAGCGGAAACGTCTGGCTTCCAGTCAGGAGATAGCAGCCGTGCTGATCCCTGTCTTCGTCTATCCTGACCTTAAGGGCGCGAAACAGTCCGGGAGCGTACTGTACTTCATCGATTATGATGGGTGTCCCGTGCCGCTGCAGAAACGCATCCGGGTTCTCCTGCGCCTGTTGTGCCTCAAGTGGCCTGTCGAGCGTCACATAGCGATGATCGGGAAAACTGCGCCGGAACAGTGAGCTCTTGCCGGTTTGTCTGGCTCCGGTTACCAGCACAGCCGGTCTCTGAGATGCGCTTTGAACGAGATGTGTTGCCAGGTCACGATCGATCCACATTATGATATACTACGCGGGAACCACTAATTTCGCAATTAAATTGCGTAAAATCCGCAATTCATGATGACCCGTTGAAGCTGGAAGCGCAGTAATTACTGGGAACGGATAAGCCCGTAGGCCACCTGCCGGTAGAACAGCAGCACCCGCCGTTCCCGTACGGTAGCGGCCTCGAGCTCGAGTCCCAGGTCCACGAAAGCCTTCCGCCACTCGGCGTCCGTCCGGTTGGAGTGGGGGTGGCCGCGGAACTCGAGGTTAAACAGGCTGTCGGTGAAAAAGGTCAGGTGCTTCTGCACGGCGTTCGTGTACACGTCTTCTATTACTATAAGGCGCCTCGCGACGCGCGCGGCCTCCCGAAGCACCGCATCCGGCTCGGGCGTGTGGTGCAGCACGGTCAGAAGAAGCGCACAGTCGAAGGTCCTGTCGGGAAATGGTATGGCACCACCGTCGTAGAGCACCGGGGCGAGCGCGGGCTCCACGCTCCGGTCGCGTACATCAAGGGGCGTCGCCGCATAGCCCCGGTCGCGGAGGACCGCGGTCACGACCCCACGCCCGGAGCCTATGTCGATGATGCTCCCGCGGTCGGGAAGCAGGTGTTCTATGTGAGCAATTTTCCCGCGTGCCCAGGCGAGCGACAGGCGGGAGCCGAATCGGTGCATGCTGGCAGTATCGACAGAGCAGCTGATATAGTCAATAATATGACTATGTTAATGGTCAACATACACGAGGCGAAGGCGCGTCTGTCCGAGTACCTCAATATGCTCGAGTCAGAACAGGAGATTGTCCTGTGCAAGCGGAACATCCCGATTGCGGTCATACGCCCGCTTCCGACACCACAGCGGAACCGTGCAATAGGCCTCGAAAAAGGTCGTCTGCACGTGCCCGAGACCTTTTTCGAGCCGCTGCCCGACGACATGCTCGCGCTCTATTCTGGCGAGGACTCGTGAAGATTCTGCTTGATACCTGTACCTTTCTCTGGATCGCCTCGGACAGTGATGCTCTCTCGGATGTTGCGAGACATCTTTTTTTGACTGCAGATGAGGTATGGCTCAGTGCTGCGTCGTGCCAGGAGATCGTGGTCAAGTATCAGCTCGGGAAGCTGCCGCTTCCTGAAGACCCTATACGATACATTCCGCGTATCAGGCAGAATCATGGCGTCGGCTCACTAGCGATCGACGAGACCGATGCCCTGCAAATCGCGGCATTACCACCCATCCACAAAGATCCCTTCGACCGGCTCATCGTAAGCCAGGCTATCTGCCGTGGACTCACCATACTGACCCCCGATGCAGCCATTCGGGCCTATCCCGCCTTGACAGACTGGTAGTGTGATTGTTTTTCGAATTGACCAGTCTGATTATATTGTTGATGGAGGATGCACCATGAATACACGCCAGCCCGTGACCCTCGTCGCGCTTTTGCGTGGCATTAACGTCGGCGGCAAGAACAAGATCAACATGCAGGATCTCAAGCGCGCCTTCGCACAGGCCGGCCTCGAGAACGTCTCTACCTACATCAACTCCGGTAATATTCTTTTTCAGCATCAGGGTGATGATGAACCCGCAGGCCCTGCTACCGCGGATCCACGCTACCGCGGGCTTGCCACACGCCTCGAGTCCGTGATTCGCAGCGAGTTCGGTCTCGAGGTTCCGGTGGTTCTCCGCGATGTCGAGCAGTATCGACTCGTCGTCGATGCGCTGCCTGAGACATGGAGCAACGACGCGAACACCAAAAGCGACGTCATGTTTCTCTGGAGCGACATCGACACCCCGGACGTACTCGAGAAGCTCCCGGTCAAACCCGACATTGACACCGTGCACTATGTCCCCGGCGCAGTGCTCTGGTCTGTCCCGAAAGCGGTCCTGACCCGCAGCGGACTCATGAAGCTCGCCGGGACGAGCCTGTACAAGCGCATGACGGTGCGCAATGTAAACACTACGCGGAAGATCTGGGAGTTGATGCAGGATATGGTTGACTAAGTCCAGTCGATGGATTTAATTACATGAACATGAAAATGGTGAATGTGCACGAGGCGAAGACCACGTTTTCGGCTTTACTTGAACGGGCACATAACGGAGAAGAGATCATCCTTGCGAAGTCCGGGAAACCCTACGCACGGCTGGTTCCACTTTCTGAACCGTCCGAACGCGAACCCGGGCTATACGCGGACGAGGTTCCCGAATCGTTTTTTGACCCGCTTCCGCCCGAGGAGCTTGAGGCGTGGGAAACGTGAGGTTTCTTGTCGACACACACGCGCTGCTGTGGTGGTGGGCACACGCTGAAAAGCTGTCCGGTCGTGTGCGAGCGCTCATTCGTGATCCGTCAAACACGATTCTAGTCAGCGCAGCATCATCCTGGGAGATCGCAACGAAGTACCGCATCGGAAAGCTCCCGTCCGGTGCTCGCATCGTGCAGACATGGGACAGTCGTATGCAGACGAGCGCGTTTACAGAGCTTCCTGTCACGTCCGCTCACGCGTCGAAGTCAGGCATCCTCCCGGGCGATCACCGGGATCCGTTCGATCGGATGATCGCTGCCCAAAGCCTTATCGAGCACATCAGCGTTCTAAGCATTGACTCAGCAATCAGCGAACTTGGTGCCGATCGCATCTGGGACTAGATCATTCGGCTGCATCCAGCATACGCATCGTGTACTCGTAGCCCCGCTGTTCGATTTCGGCAAATCTCTTGAAATCAAGGGTGGCGATGTCGCCGACCGGTGGGGTCAGGGCGAGGTCAGACATGTCGCGGACCCGTGAGGCTGCCTGTCTGCTGCCAGCGCTCATAGCGGCGTTGAGTATCGCACCGATTCCCGGTGCCCGGGACGGAGCAGGGATGGCGGCAGCGTCGCCTGTGGCACGGAAGCGTGGCCGTCGGAACATCGAGGTCCACGGCGAAGGGTAGCGTTTTGAAGGTACCGAGACGTACTCGAAGGGACTGACGTCGCAGCTGATCAGATACGCCGACTCGCTGCGGATCAGGTCACCGGGGAGGTTGTTCATGACGCCGCCGTCCACGTGTATGTCGCCGTCGTAAATCACCGGCACCGTTATACCGGGCAGGGCGGTCGTCGCGAGTATCGCCTTTGAAAGGCTTCCCGTACGGTGTACGGCCAGCGCCTGCCGGCTGATATTGCTCGAGGTGCACACGAAGGGTACCCAGAGGTCTTCGATATGCAGGCGGCCGAAGGTTCGAAGCGCGGCAAGCTCGGCCTTCTTTCCCCGGAGTATGCTGTACTTCGGTATGGTGTAATCGTTAAACGGGTTCAGATCGACGAACATGGTGCGTATCTGTTCGAGCATGCGTTCGGTCGTATATCCGGCGCCGTACAAGGCTGCCACGATCGCGCCCATGCTCGTCCCCGCGACGCTGTCTACAGGGACTCCCCGCTCCCGGAGCGCCCGAATCGCACCGACGTGTGCCACACCGCGAGCGCCGCCGCCACCGAGTGCAAGACCAACCGCGCGCCCGGTCAGAAGCCTCGCGAGGCGTGCGGTATCGTCGGCAGAGCCGGCCCGGACATGGTAATGGGCGATCACGTTTCGTCCGGCGAGAAAGCGTCCGGTGAAACGGGGTACCTCAAGATCATCGTCGTGCAGGACAACGAGGCGGCTGATCACCGGGGCATCGGTCCGGTCGCTGCCCAACAGGTCCTGTTCCCGCGCACCTGGTGCAGGGTCTGCAT
>RECN01000180.1 GCA_007694005.1 Spirochaetaceae bacterium | reverse complement strand
ACTTGACCGGAACCATCTCGACACCCACCTCAAATAGGGCCGCAGGCAATTTTTCGACAAATTGAGCAGAAAACATTTGACAACAGCGAAGAGTCGGAATAATGTCAGGACATTAATGTTAATGTTCTGTTAAAACGTCGTCGTTTTTGTAGCCAGAGAGATTCTGAGTGTAGTAGGTACTACACAACAAATTTTGCAGGAGGTATCACATGAGAAAACTCGTGTTGTTGACTGTTGTTTTTCTGGTGTCGGTGACACTCGCTTTCGCGGCAGGTTCGCGGGAAGCGGTGTCCGACGATCCCATGTCGGGAACGATCACCCTGTACACGTCCGAGTCACTGACTGACGCGCAGGCGCTGGTGGATCGTTTCGAGCAGCTGAATCCGGGTTCAACCGTTGAGGTCTTCCGCCTCGGTACAACTGAGCTCGTTGCGCGGCTCATGACTGAGATCGAGGCAGGAGAGGTCGGAGCCGATGTTGTCTGGTTTGCCGATATGGCGCTCTTTGAGAGCTTTGCCGCAGACGGGCTTCTGCTCCCCATTGACCCTTCCGAGGCGGCAAATATTCCGGACAGCTTTGTGTATTTTGACGGTATGGCCTACGAGGTTCGTCTGATCTATCAGATCATCATGTACAACACCAATCTGGTGAACAGAGAAATTACCAGCTGGTTTGACATGGCTGATCCGGAGTTTCGTGGCATGGTCGGTTCGGCGAGTCCCTTCGTTTCCGGCGCTACGGTCACTCAGATCGCGAGCGTCGTCCAGGACCCGAATCTCGGCTGGGAGCTGTATGAACAGCTTGCGGCCAACGATACTGTCATTTCCGGTGGTAACGGTGGGATCGCCCAGGGTATCGCACTAGGTGAATACGCACTCGGTCTTACGATTGACTTCATGGCCCGGACCCAGCAGGACCAGGGTTCACCGGTGAATTACATTTTCCCGGAAGAAGGTGCTGTGTACGTTCCAACCCCCGCCGGTGTCATGGCGTCGACGTCAAATCCTGAGCTTTCCACCGCGTTTGTGAATTTCCTCATGAGCGAACCCGGGCAGGAAGTGCTCATGGATAATGGCTACATGCCGGTAAACGTTAATATGCCGCTCCCCGAGGGAGTACCCTCACCAGCGGACATACCGGTGCTCTCAACAGACTGGGACTTTCTCGCCGAAAATCGTGAAATGCTCCTTGATCGCTTCGCCGAAATCTTCGGCATAGACTGATGAATCAGGTCGGGTTCGTGCGTTTTGCATGAACCCGGCCATTCCACGAAAGGGTTGTCTTGTGAAGCACGTAAGGTTCAGCGCGTGGATCTCCTCTGTTGCAGTCTATTTCGCACTGGGAGTGCTATTTCTCTACCCGATGTCCCGTCTCGTGATTTCCGCGTTCACACGGGAAGGGGCATTTACCTTTGCCAATTTCACGGCGGTGTTTGCGAACCCCTCAAACGTCCGTTCGCTGTGGAACAGTCTGTATACGGGAGTAACCGTTACCGTTATCGCGACGGTGATCGCTCTTGTCCTGTCCTGGATCGTGGTACGCACGAACGTCTACGGGCGCAAACTGTTTCAGTTCGTCCTGGTCATTCCGTTCTTCATTCCACCGTTCATAATGGCCTTCGCGTGGACACGACTTCTCGGACGCGCCGGTTTCGTGAACGTTTTTGTACAGCAGCTGTTTTCTTTGCCACAACCGCCGATACGCATCTTCGGTTTTGTCGGTGTTGTGCTCGTGTCGGTGATCTACACATACCCCTACGCATTCATCGTGATCAGCCGGGCCATGGAGAACATGGGGGCCCATCTCGAAGAAGCTGCTCAGATTTCCGGCGCGAGCCGGTTTCAGGTTGTCCGCGACATCGTACTTCCGGTCCTGCTGCCGGCGGTCGGTTCAGCAGCCGTAATTGTGTTCGTGACTACCGTTTCGATGTTTGGAATCCCTGCGATCATGGGGACCCCCGGACAGTTCATCGTGGTAACGACACGAATCTACGGCTACGTCGGTGGGTTTCGCGATCCCTTCGGCATGAATATCGCGACGACCCTCGCGATGGTACTGCTCGGCTTCGCCCTGGTGGGGCTGCTCCTGCAGAACTTCTTCACGCGTAAGGAAAATTTCGCGACGATTACCGGGAAGTCGGGGCATCTCGAACTCATGAATCTGAGAAAGTGGCGGATTCCCATCAGCGTGGCAGTAGCGCTTTTTACAGGTGCCGTCGTTGTTCTTCCCCTTTTCGCAATCGCAGCTACCTCACTCATTCGAGCGCTGGGTGTTCCCTTTACCCTTGAAAACCTGACGCTTGATCATTTCCGACGGCTGGCAAACATGTCCATCGTTCAGCGTTCGTTCAACAACAGCTTTTCCCTGGCGGTATTCGTTCCGACGATCACGGTAATCGGAGCGGTAATACTGACTTTTCTCAAGCGTCAGGGACGGATGCCCGGAAGGAATGGAACGGATTATATAGTCAGTATGCCCTACGCCGTCCCCGGAATTGTCATTGGTGTGGCAATGATTCTCGCCTGGATCAGACCGGTTTTTAGCATACGGGTCTTCAATACGATCTGGATACTCTATCTCGCGTACATCGTGCGATTCATGATATTCCCCATGCGGACTGTCGGGGCATCGTGGAAGCAGCTTGACAGCTCGCTCGAAGAGGCCGGGCGTATTTCCGGCGCGAGTGAGCTTCGTACCTTGCGGGATGTATCGATTCCCCTGATCCGTGGAGGAATAGGCTCGGGGTGGCTGCTGGTGTTCATGCCGGCCCTTACCGAACTGACCCTCTCCATCCTGCTTGTATCCCCGCGAAACGAGACGATAGGTGTCACTGCGTTTAACATGATGCAGGAAGGGCTCATAACCGTGGCCAGCGCGTACGCAGTCATGATTACCATCGTCGTTGTCAGTCTGAATGTCGTGTTCCGGCTCCTTTCTGTGCGACGCGACCGGCGGCCGGCCAACGCACCAACTATATGACGGAGAGTCAAAACGAATGGCTAAACTTGTTCTTGAAAACGTAACAAAGCAGTACGGCGTGTTCACTGCGGTGAAGGATTTTTCACTCGTGGTTTCCGATGGGGAGTTCGTGTCGCTTCTCGGCCCATCCGGCTGTGGTAAGACAACCCTCTTGCGAAGCATTGCAGGGTTTTTCCCGATCACACAGGGTCGGATCCTCAGTGGAGAGAAGGTCATTTCGGATCCGGCCCGGAACATCTATCTCGGACCCGATCAGCGCAACCTTGGCATGGTATTCCAGAGTTACGCCGTGTGGCCGCATATGTCGGTCTTCGACAACATCGCCTATCCTCTGAAGTTGCGGAAGCTATCCCGGCAGGATATCGATACGAAGGTTGGTCGCGTGCTTTCGATGCTGAACCTGGAAACGCAGGCACAGAAGAAGCCATCGGAACTCTCCGGAGGTCAGCAACAGCGCACCGCACTCGGCCGGGCGCTTGTAATGGAACCCGACGCGCTGCTCCTCGATGAGCCCTTGTCAAATCTGGACGCTAAATTACGTGACCGCATGCGCTTCGAGCTCAAGGAAATACAGCGTACGCTGAATCTGACAATCGTGTACGTGACGCATGATCAGGATGAGGCCATGGCCGTGTCCGATCGCATCGTGCTCATGAATCAGGGGCAGGTTCAGCAGGTTGCATCGCCGCGTGAGATGTTCGATTTCCCGGCGAACCTGTTCTCGGCCCGATTCGTCGGACAGTCAAACGTGGTCGATGGAGTTCTCGAAAAGATTGATGCCGTTTCCGGAACCGCATACCTGATTGCGGACGAGGACACCACGGTGCCTTTGCAGCTCTCCGAAAGGCATGCGGGAGACGACACCGATACAGACACCAGGAAGGGCCAACCGGTTCACGCAGTCATTCGCTACCACAACGTGAAGATCGCAGACCGCGCGGATACCGATACCATCGAAGGCACGGTGATCGTCGGAACCTATCTCGGCATCTACACGCAATACGAAATCGAGACGGTCCTCGGACGCATCATCGTTCAGACAGATGCAGACATCAGACTTCAGGAGCAGCAGCAGGTGTTTCTGAAACTACGGAACGTTCATGTATTTCCATCCGGGTGACAGGGTTTAATACCATGCACTCACGGGAAATACGGTTTCTGCACCTGACCGATACGCATATACGATCGGATACTCAGCTCATACGAAACGTTAACTCGACCGAGGCTGTGAACGTGATCGGGCGATCGCACCGGCAGGTATACGACTGTGTTATTCACACCGGAGATCTGGTCAGCAGACCGGCCGATGAAGCATCGTATCGACACTACAATGCCCTTATCAGCAGCTTTCCATGGCCGGTGTATCACATACCCGGGAACCACGATGATTCCGGTCTTATGCACGACTGCGTAGCCGGTGCTGCGGTCGCCTATCCCTGGGTCGCGGTCGTGCAGGGAGTGCGGTTCATAGGCGTTGACAGCAGTACAGGAGCCATTGACCCTGAACAGCTCACGAGGCTCGAGGAACTGCTTTATGACCCACAGCCGGCTGTGCTGTGCCTTCATCATCACTTTCTTGCTATTGATGAATCATGGCTTAATCCGTATTGCCTCGAGAATCGTCTCGATTTTATGCGTGTTATAGACGGGGCGCGCACACCGATTTTCGCAATCCTGCACGGGCATACGCACTATCACGATGAGCGCAACTACAACGCGATTCCCGTCCTTTCGGCTGGTGCCTGCGCTGCCGGTTTTGATCCCTTTGGAGAGTTCCAGGCTTTGAGCAGCGATCCTCCATCGGTGACCGAATGTCGCATCCACGCCGATGGAAGCGTCAGCCGGGAGCGAATATTTCTCAACAATACACATTCCCTGGAGGGCTCCCTATGACCGATCACACCGAACTGCTGAAGATCATGAAAACCTACGCCTACGACGCAGGCAGGATCGCGATGCAGGCGCAGGCTGACGCCAAGG
>RECN01000102.1 GCA_007694005.1 Spirochaetaceae bacterium | reverse complement strand
GTACGAAGCTATCGGAGGCGCAGCGACGGGATTGGCTGCAGTTGCACTGGACCCCCGAACGAGCAAATCGGAGAAGCAGGCGGGTAACTCCTTCCTACGCAGCTGCTTAGGACGTAAAGACCACCAGAGTGGTGGACAGTAAAGATGTTGAGTATCTCAAGCAGGAAACTTATACTACCCCCATGAACATCAAAACCATCGAAGAATGCATAGGAAACACCCCTCTGGTGAAACTTCGGTCCCTGTATAAGGGCGATAACCTGGTGCTGTGTAAACTTGAAGGCAATAACCCCGCGGGGTCCGTCAAGGACCGGCCGGCCTATTCGATGATACGTCGTGCTCAGGAATCAGGTCGCATTAAGGCCGGGGACACGCTCATCGAGGCGACAAGCGGTAATACCGGCATTGCACTCGCGATGGCCGCAAGTGTACTCGGGTTTCGAATGGTCCTTATTATGCCCGAGCATATGAGTGTCGAGCGACGTGCGGTCATGAAAGCGTACGGCGCCGAGCTGGTGCTGACGAGCCGCGAGGGCAGCATGGAAGAAGCGATCGAGACCGCTCGGTCACTCGAAGCCTCGGGAAAGGGGGTTATTCTCGACCAGTTTCGAAATGACGACAACCCGCGCGCGCACTATGAGACCACGGGCCCTGAGATCTGGAACGATACCGATGGCAGTGTCACTCACTTCGTCGCATCAACAGGCACGACGGGTACGCTTATGGGGACGTCACGGTTCCTCAAGGAGCAGAACGACGCGATCCGCATCGTCGGGGTAACACCAGATGCCTCGGGTGGAATACCTGGAATCAGAAAATGGCCGGAAGAATATCAGCCGACGATCTTTGATCCCTCTCGTCTCGATGAAACCCGGGCGGTCGACAAGCAGACTGCCGAAGAAACGACGCGGCGCATAGCCTCTGAGGAGGGCATCTTTGGAGGGATTTCGTCGGGTGGGAACGTTGCCGTAGCGGTGGCTCTGGCTGCTGAGCTTGAGGCAGCGGGTACGACGGATGCGGTGATCGTTACGATCATCTGTGACCGCGGCGACCGCTATCTGTCGACGGGTGTCTTTCCTGCCTGATGTCGCCCCGAGGCGGTGTGGCCGGGCTCGCCCAGCCACAGGCTCGGAGCTTTCAGCCCGGCAGGCCCGCTGTTCCGCTTCGCTTTGCGATCAACACGTCTCCGGCCCGGAACGGCGACAATACCGTCTCGCGGCTGATTGTGTCCGGGAGCGCATCGAGTCCCGGTGACCTGAGGATGACCGTCCAGGCGTCTGTAAACGGGAAGAGGAAGCGTAGCGAGTACCGTCTTAGCGGGCGCCCTTCCATGTTGGCAAGGAAGATATACTGGTCGCCGCTGTCCGGATCAGTTCGCCATCCGTAATAGACGGTGTTTGCGTTGACCGGATCGCCTGTATCGCTCCACCCTCCTATCTGTCGGGCTCCATTTGCCACGATGTTCCGATTAAAGAAATCACGCCGGATATCACGACCGGGATTACGGGCTATCCACGGATTCTTGTTTCGAAAGGCACGACAGTCGAGCCCGAAGATGATTCGCTGTTCGTTCAAGCGGTCCGCATGGTGGGTGACAACACAGGCTTCAGCGGCGTCCGCCATAAAGTCCGCCGCGACACGCCTGAGGGTGTCGACTGAGAGTCTGTTATGTTCTAACAGATCCGGCGGGCAGGCGGCACGGAGTGTCCGGTTACCGGCCCACGCGTCCGGATCATACTCGTCACGACGGGCCGCATCCGCAATCAGAAGCGAGAGCGTTCCCGGATCTTCCCGGCCGAGATCGCGCAGGACGGCAAGCTTTTCAAGCTCATCGGTGTGCAGTTCCGGCTCGTCCCGGTACATGAGTTCGGCTATATGGAATTCCTTTCGGACCGCGTTTTCCATACGCCGGGTTTCCACCGGATCAGCATCAATGCGTTCCTGAAGCCGTCGGACCAGGCGTTTCATGTGGGCGCCGTCGGCGACGGTGATTCGCCGAATGCGGGTGCGAAGCGCATCGGCGTTTTTGTATCCACCGAGCGTCTCCGACGGCTCGAAGAGGTACATCGCGACCATCCCATCGGTCTTGATCCGTTCGTGCAGCGCGAAAAGCACATCCATGAATCCCCTTTGGATACCACCACCACTCCTCCACACGCCGGGAAGGCCGGCACCGTCGGGGGCCACGAGGGTCGAAAGCGTCTTGAACCCCAGGGCTTTCATGCGCGTGAAGAATCCTTTTGACCGATACAGCTCGGGGGACACGTACCAGCTCAGAAACCGTGCCGCCTCGTCCGCGACGACCTTGATGTCGTATCGGTCCTGTATGTCACGGAAGAAGAGCCATGGTGACTCGAGCGTGGACTGTAGAAAGAACATCGGTGAGCCCGGTAGAAAGGCTGTGTTCAGGGCTGTGAGAGCAGGGTTGTTCAGAGCATTGCCCGGCACTTCGTGCAGTGTCTTGCCCAGCTCGCTGTTGTAATAGGAGTCGCGTGCTTTTCGGGGGTTAAACTGCGCAGAGCTTCGCGGCGGGACCATGCGATAGAAATAACGGGCATTGTCGTGTGTCGAGTTTCCGGTAATCCAGTCTTCACCGCTGGTAAAACAGTCTTTGAAGCGATCCCATTTGTCGTGAAACCAGCGAAATTTGCCGTGCACGTTGTGTGCAAAGATCAGCGGTCCCCACTGTTTGACGCGGTCGCCGTCCGGCAGCACACGCTCCCACACGTGGCAGAGGTAGGAGCTGTTATAGCTCCAGTTGATGTCGTCGGGCCACGGTCGGCCGTCTTCAATGTTAATGTCGAGTCGCCGTTCCATGCCCGCGATCTGCTGGCGATACTCGGCCATTTCCTGCAGAAAGGCATCGTCCTGGAGCTTGAGCCCCGTTTCGCTGTCTATGTCATCGACAAAGTCCTGTCCTCCGTCGATGCGGATGGCGTCTACGCCGAAGTCATTCTTCCGGCGATACAGCTCGTAAAGAATCGCACGGGGAAGCGCATTCGCGTAGTTGACGTCTCGCCCATACATGTTGGTGCCTTTGAGAAAGGCGCTGTTGCGGTACTTCAGGGCTACGGATTCGGGTCGCTCATCAAGGTCAAACCGGGGGAGGAGGAGCGCCCCCTGGAAATCCGAATGCCCGAGCACGCTGTCGAGAGCAACCTGCACGGGGCGGTCGGGCATGGTGTGCAGGGTGCTGATGAGCTCGACAAACTCGTCGGGGCGACCGGTCTCCAGGATCGAAGGATTGATCGCTGCAGTCCCGAAGAGAACGACGTCGTAGCCCCATCCCGCGAGGTTCGGGCGTCTGACTCGTACCACCAGATCGTTCTGCCGTCTTCCCCTGACCAGACCCTCGGGGCTGAGACCCGCGGCATAGCTTTCCTTGGAGGACAGGCCGCCGGTCAGGGTAAGGATTTCGGTGTCGTTGGTATCCGGAAGTGGATCTTCCCCGGTCAGTCGAAAGAACTCTCCTGTCCCGGCGAAGACGCGCTCGGCCTGAGGCACTTCGGGCATGAGTTCCACCGTGTCGTATCCGACGAAGGCTTTCTCGAAATTCGTGAGGGTGCGATACGGATCATCCTGATTCTCGTTCAATGCAGCACGAATCTTCTTCGCAATACCCTGATACAGCCGCGTGAGGCCGGCGATCGTGCCGTCCTGAGTCGCGGTTCCGACGTGTATCTCAAGCGTTGACCCGATGTCTTTCGCTCTGAGCGAAGCGTCGGGATGTATTTCCCGCACATAGGTGCGCAGTATATCCGTATCGCGCCGGTTCGTGTGCATTGAAGCGATGTCATACAGTTCGCCGGGAGCATAGATACCAAATGGCATGGACGCTGCGAGAGGATCGCGTATGATGTAGTTCGTTCCTTCGTGGCTCTGATACTGTAGCCAGTAGAGGGCGCCCATCGTCGACCGTGTTCCGCTCGGCACCCCGTGGACATGAGCCACGAGCAGCTCATCAACCGCCTCCAGCGGTACACGCAGCCTCGTCAGGTGAAGTTCGGTCTCCTCCGTATGCGAGAGATCTGCCGGCATGACCGAGTCGGGCATCAGTAGCAGTTCGAGTTCAAATATGCCACCACGGTTCAGTAACTCCTGCAATCCGGGTATCCAGAATCCGAACCGTGCTCCTTCATCGGCTGTCGTGCCGCCGAGGAAGTCGGATGCTATCTCGCGGGCGATGCTTCGGGCAGCCTTTGTGCGACCCGCAGATTCGGCCGATCGAAAAGACTTCATGCGGCGACGCGCCTGCGTGCTCAGAGTGCGAGTTCGGGCAGTATCGAGATGTATGCCGGTATCCTGCATGGAACGGTCTCCTTTTCCGTTAGTAACGCGGTAATACCACATCCTCACCCGAGATTCGCTATCTTTCAAGGTGCCGCTGCTGCGCGTATACTGTGGAGGTTATGATCCGCTTCCTGCCGAAGCCCGGTGTTCTGCTGATCATCCTCATCCTCGTTTCCTCTGCGTGTTCCACCGAATCTCCCGGTGAGACCGAGCTTCGAATGGTCTTTCTCGGAGACATCATGGCGCACGACGTGAACTACAACATGCGCGGATACGATCGGATCTACGAGCACGTTCTTCCTCTCTTCACCGAGGCGGAATTCGTGTTCGGGCAGCTTGAGTTCGTGGTCGACCCCGACCGACCGCAGTCGAGCTATCCCCGGTTCAACGTCCATCCCGCCTACGTGGTGGCAGCAGTCGAAGCCGGTATTCGTGTATTCAGTCTCGCCAATAATCACAGTACGGACTTCGGCGAGGCTGGTATGCGGGCTACTGGAACAAGCATGCAGACGATTGCACGTGAACATGATATCTGGTTCAATGGGCTTCGTTCCGACGCTGATGATGAAGATTATGCGAACGACCGGTTCGAGATTACGGTGTTACCCCATGCCGGGCTCAGGATCGGCTTTCTCGCGCTCACGAGGCTTCTGAACGATTCTAGTGCCGGTAACGCCGTACACTACGTGCCGCGGGGCAATGCGGACGCTGCAGGTGCCTTCATGGAGTCCCTGTCGCACTTGACGCAGGGTTTTGACGTGTTCGTTCTGAGCGTGCACGACGGTATCGAGTATCTTCAGGATGTCGATGGGGAAACCCTGTCGTTCATGACTGCCGCTGCGGATGCCGGGGCTGATATCGTATGGGGGAATCATCCGCACGTGCTTCAGCAGTGGTTCCTGCACGAACGGACCGGGGCCGGGCCGGCTCTGATCATGCCGAGTCTCGGTAATTTCGTTTCGGGCCAGACATGGCCCCTCGGACCCGATCGGGCTGAGGCTGCGTGGGCAGCGACTGGTGACAGCGCGGTTGTGCGGGTTATCATGCGGGGAACGGCGGCGGGTGTCGCAATCGAGCGGGTTGTGGCCGATCTGGTCACGCATTACAAGGACCCGGGTGGTGGCGTATCCGTCAGGCCTCTCGACGGGCTCGCCGGACACGCAGTACTTTCGGATGAATGGCGCGAGTTTTACCGAATCAGGGCGGAACGGAACAGTCACTTTGACCTTCTGCATGAACGGGCACGCGATCAGGCAAACACACGCGAATAGGCAAACAGGAGATACGCGGTGGGACATAGTGTAGTAGAAGCGGCAGAACAACTTCTCGACAGGGAATTGAAGGTACTCGATAAGGGTTTTGTTCGGCTCGTCGATTATATGGGCAGTGATGACCGTATCGTGCAGTCGGCCAGAGTCAGTTATGGAGCCGGGACCAAGAGCTTCCGTGAGGACAAGGGACTCATCAATTACCTCATGCGAAACAGGCACACGTCGCCTTTTGAGCAGGTCATTCTGACCTTCCACACCAAGATGCCCATTTTTGTCGCCCGACAGTGGGTGCGGCATCGGACGGCCCGACTGAACGAGATCAGCGGTCGATACAGCATCATGGAAGATGAGTTTTACGTGCCCGACCACGAACACGTAGCAGCGCAAAGCGACGACAACAAACAGGGCAGAAGCAGCGAACCGCTCGACCGGCAGGCGGCCGAAGCCTTCCGTGTGTCATTAGCTGAAGAACAGGAGCGCTCCTACAAGGCCTATGTCGAGCGTGTCGATGCCGGTGTGGCGCGCGAACTTGCGCGCGTGAACCTTCCCTTAAGCCTCTATACGCAATGGTACTGGCAGATCGACCTGCATAATCTGTTTCACTTTCTGTCGCTCCGCATCGATGCGCACGCGCAGTACGAGATACGGGCTTACGCCACGACGATGCTCGATTGTGCGAGGGCCGTCGCCCCGATCGCCACCGATGCATTTGAGCAGCATATGGTCGGTAGCGTCAGTTTCAGCCAACAGGAGTACGAGGCACTGCAACTGATTCTCGCCGGGCAGACCGCGGAAGAAGCGGCCGACGGTCTCGGGATAAAAGGCCGGGCTCGAGACCGTCTTCTGTCGAAACTCGCAGGAAAGCCATCACATTAGAGCGGAAGACAGTTTTTACCCTTTACGAACATCAGAACTAATGTATAAATTGGAGATAAGCATTTTTAGGCCGACAGATATATGCAGGTGGTAAGGAGCGAATTATGAGCGATACGGTTCAGACAGCTGACAACCAGTATTTAACGTTCACCCTCGACGGGGAACAGTACGCAGTAGAAGTAGGTAAGGTAAAAGAGGTACTCGAGTTTACCGACCTTACCAAAGTGCCTCGTACGCATGATTTTATGCGTGGCGTCATTAATCTCCGTGGCAGCGTCGTTCCTGTAGTTGATCTCCGTTTGAAGTTTGATATGGGTAAGACCGAGCAGACCATAGATACGTCGATCGTCGTCATGGAGGTCGGTATCGACAGTGAGGTTGTCGTCATCGGTACCCTCGCAGACTCGGTACAGGAAGTGATCGGCCTGAACGACCAGCAGATCGAACCGGCGCCGAATATCGGGACTGCCATCGATAACAAGTTCATTCGTGGTATAGGTAAACTCGAGGACCGATTCATCATCATTCTCGATATTGACCGGATCTTCAAGGATGAAGAGCTGGCAACGGTTACCGAGCACACTGCATGACACAGATGCCCCAGAAGGTGGTGCTTATCACTGCGCCTGAGGGCATCGCCGAAGAACTCGCGAAAGAAGTCGTTGAAGGTCACCTGGCCGCCTGTGTGCAGGTGTTTGCAGGTGGCCTTAGTTTCTTTCGCTGGGACGGTGAGGTACAGGCGGAGCGCGAATCGCTTCTGATCTGCAAGACTACCTCTGATCGCATAGACGACCTGACACGCCTTATGACGCTTCGTCACCCCTACGAAGTGCCCGAGCTTCTCGTTTTACCTGTTGAGGCGGGGCTTCCGGCGTATCTCTCGTGGATGGTCGAAGAGACGAGTCCATATCGAACCTGAGTCGGCCCTATAGCGCCGGAACGATCGCAAGGATCGTTACTGCCGCAGTCGTCAGAAAATTGACCATATCATTTGTGATCCCCGGTACACCCCGAATGCGTATGTACTTCGAACCGTCATTCGCATGGGGGCGCTCGGTGATACTGCCGTCGGGCCGCTGGTAGCGCGTCTGCAGTCCGGCACCGAGCAGACTGTCGAGCACCGTACCGAAGGTGCCCAGACTGAATGCGGTTATTGCCAGTGAGACTGCTCCCGCAGGTGACAGACCCATGCTTTGCGCGACAGGGATCCCTGCCAGCGCAACAGCGAGCGCGCCGAACACACCGGCGAGAAAGCCAAGGGCACTGACCCCGCCGGATACGCCTGCAGGAACCGGCCGAAGAGTGAGGATGGAGACGGGATCACGCCGGTTCAGAACCCCGATTTCGCTTGACCAGGTGTCCGCCGTCGCCGCGGCGAGCCCGGCGATCGCGGCGAACACGGCGGCCTGACCACCGCCGAACAGATACATGAGTGCTGCGATCGTCGGGGCGCCAGCGTTGGCAAACACCTGCCAGGCATCCCGCCGTGAGCCCTTCGCTTCCATTGCCTGTGCCTCTTTTCTGCGGTCCGGCTTGAGCTTTCCGATGACCGTGGAGGAGAGAAAAAACAGCATCAGGAGTCCCCAGAGGCCTGCTGAGGCCATGAACAGCACGGTACCGACGGTGAAACCTGCAAGCGCTCCGCTTTCTGAAACGGACTTCTTTCGGTAGGCGAGTAGCGCGACAACCGCGTTTAGTCCGAGGGCAAGGAGTCCCGTCCGGAGTGACAGTTCCACTGCCGGCAACATGACCGCGATGGCACCGCTACGGGTGACGGGAAGCAGGGTGGCGAGCAGGGTAATGCCGATCGGTACGGTAATGTTGTCCACACCGTAGGGTGTAAACATTTCCAGTAACATGGCCGCGGTTCCTATGATCACCGCGGCGATTACGAGATCCTGCAGTGCTGCGCTACCACCGTGCAGGCGCAGGCCGATTAACAGGGATATCAGTGACGCGACGATGAACATCGTTGCCGATCCAAGGTAGCTCTTTGTGTTCCGGAAGATGGTAAAGGTTCGCCTGCCGTATGTTCGGCCGATGAGGGCGGCAAGACCGTCACCATAGCCCAGGACAAAGACGCCGATGCTTGCGGCCGCCATCGGTACGTAGCCCCCGAAGCTCAGCCCGACCAGTACAATGAGCGAGATCGGAAAATACACGGTGCCGAGGTTCGCCGTTTTGTCCCGGTACTCAAGAGCAGGGAACAGGCTCTTGCGATAGCTTATGTAGTTGAGAACGGTGAAGACGATCGGTCCCACGAGTGCGGGAGCGAGTGTTTCGTGAAACGCAAGCGCGATCAGCCACCAGTGTGCAACGCTGATGTGAACTATTTTTCTCGTCACGAAGACGTCGAGTCCCGCCCGGGAGCGCAGGGCACCGGCAACCCCGAGTATGGCGAACAGAAACACGAAGCCGAGTACAATCCCTGTAACATCTATCACCGACATGTCCGAAAGATTCCTCAGAACAGCTGCTTCTGTCAAATCACCGAAGGGCTCAGGTGACGATGCACTTGCAGTCCGGTTTCCTGCTGCGATACAGTAACGCGGCTCCGATCATGAAATTCAAACCTTTCGATTATCTTGCATTCCTGGTAGCTGCAACCGTTGTGGTTTTTTTTATCGTACAGGCCTATACCGGTGCGGTTGAATCAAGCGAAGTACGTGTGCAGGCTGATGGGCGTGATTTCCTCTACAACTTGAATGAAGACCGCGTATTCACCGTCTCAGGTCCTATTGGCGAGACCGAGATCGAGATTGCAGGTGGCATGGTTCGCGTGCCAGATTCACCCTGTCGCGACAAGATCTGCGTCAGTGTCGGCTGGGTCTCGAATGCTGGCGAGTGGATCGCCTGTCTGCCCAACCGGGTTTTTGTCCGGGTCGAGGGCCAAGCTGCCGATACTGCTCCCGTCGATGCGCAGACATTCTGATCACGCGGGCATAAAAAAAGCCTGCATCGAAGCGTGCAGGCTTTTACAGAACGCGTAACAGAAACGCTTACTGAATATCCTTGATCTTGAGTCCCTCTTTCTTGAGGTACTGCATGAGACCGTTCTTCGTGACAGTCCGAAGAGCGCGTGTCGAGAGACGCACGGTAACCGATCGGCCAAGTTCGGGGACAAAAATACTCTTCTTCTGAATATTCGGCCGCTGCATGTGCCGGGTTTTATTGTTCGCGTGTGAAACACGGTTCCCGGCGAGAGGCTTCTTTCCTGTGAGTTTGCATACACGTGACATACTTATACCTTCCCCGTTTCCTTGTAGAGAACGTGCTTCCGTATAACAGGGTCATACTTCATGAACTCCATTTTGTTGGGAGTGTTACGCTTGTTCTTTACGGTGTAGTAACAGTGCGGACTTTCGGTGCTTTTCAGCCGCACTCTCTGGAATCCACCTTTTGGTTTTGCCATATACCAACCTCTTTCGTCTTATGTACGGTGTCCGGGCCTGAGCCTACATGAGGTCCTTGGGCCTGCGAGCTTCCTTTCCTGTCTTGTCGCACACCGCATAGTGACGGATCTTGCCGTTCTCAAAAACCGACTTCATGGAGATTTTTCCACCCCATCGGCTGACGAGTTCTTTGGCGCCTTCACGGCGTGCATTCTTGGAGATTTGTCCGGGCATACTCCGCCTCCAGTTAATTATTTCACATATTATGCGAGGAATAAGGATTCTACCGATGCCGGAGGGTAAAGGTCAAGCCTTCCTGGCCGTGGAATAATGACCTTCGCTGGTGTAGGCTACCATATCATGCCGATTGATGCATACGTGGGCCGTACAGCAGCACGGATCGCTGCGGTTCTGTACCTGGCTGCAGGCGCTGTCGCCCTGTTCTTCTCTGTCGCGGGACCGGTTCCCGTTGACGGCAGCGGTCCGGCCGATATTCCGGTCCTTCTGCTCCTGGTCCTGCACCTGATCTGGGGCTGCGTCATGCTGCTGACTCCGCCGGGGTTTTCACGGAAACGTCTGAAGCGGGCGCTCTTTGTGCCGGAGCTGCTCCTGTCCTTCACGGTAATCTTCTATCTGTTCGCATACTTCTACGCTCTGAATGCGAACATGGATTACGTGGACCGTTTTATCGAGGATACCGGTGTTCTCCGGCTTGCGCTCGATACCGAAACCGAACGCGCCGTTACCCTGCTGCGTTTCCTGCCCTTCCTCGTCGTGAACGTAATCTGCTACGTCGTGCCGCGCCTCCTGTATTCCCGACTGGTGGCAGCCTCCTGGCCGGGTCCGAAGTCGCGTGTTGCCACGTGGAGTCTGCTTCTGGTCGGATGCGCAGTCATTCTTCAGGTACTTGCATTCCCGAACGGCCAGCATCTCGAAGGGCAGCCGCTGTTTGCCTGGTTCGCCCTTGTGCCACTGTTCCTGGTTCTGCAGGTGCACGAGCGGCTCCGCGGAGCCTTCTACGGTGTGATCTTCGGTACGCTTGTCACGCTCCTGTCGAACTACTGGCTTTCGACGTTCAATCTCGTATCCCTGCAGTTTGCCGTTGTGCTTTTTTTCGGGTTCTACGTCCTCTACATGCTTCCGACCACTGTGCTCCTGCGTCGTTTTCCCGGGTGGTCGCTACTGATTCTGCCGTTTTCCTGGACGCTTTTCGAGTTTCTCCGCTCATCGGGTTTTCTCGGCTACCCCTGGGTACTGACGGCGCACTCACAGTACGCCAACACCGCTCTCATACAGCTCGCATCGCTTACCGGCGTATGGGGTGTGAGCTTCGTCGTGCTTCTGGTGAATGCCGGTCTGGCAGAAAGTCTTCGCCGCCTCACCGGCTGGTCCGAGGGGCGGCACCCGCTTTCCGGAACGAGAGGCGCGAGAGGGACGAGAGACGCGAGACTGGACCGCCGGGGCATGGTACACGGGATGGCTCCCGCCACCGCCGGTATTACCCTTGCTCTTGTGGTGTGGTTTGTCGGTCACGTGGTTCTCGTCTATGCCGACCATGCCGAAGAACCGGAGCGGAGCGTACGGGTTGCCCTGATTCAGCAGAACACCGACCCACGGCAGGCGCAGTATCGACAGACGCTCTCGATTCTTCAGCGACTCACCCGTGAGAGTCTGCGGGAGGACCCGGATATCATCGCCTGGTCGGAGACAGCGTTTGTACCGAACATCCGCCGCTGGGCAGCTGAGGATCCTCCCGGTGCTTTGACGCCTATCGTGAATGATTTTCTCGCCTGGCAGCGGTCTATCGGCACCTGGCTGCTTACCGGGAACGACGATTACGAGGTCGTACGTGACTTGAGAAGACGGGAACTGAGCCGCAACAGCTTCAACGCTGCGGTGCTTTTCAGCGATACCGGTGAGCGCCGGGAGACCTACCGGAAGATCAAGCTTGTCCCGTTCACCGAGTACTTTCCCTATCGCGACATCCTTCCGGAGGTCTACGAGCTACTTCAGACCTTCGACATCAACCTCTGGGAGCCCGGGCGCGAACGTACCGTGTTCGAGCATCCGCTTTTTCGATTCTCCACACCGATCTGCTTTGAAGATGTGTTTCCGAACGAGGTACGGCAGTTCGTTCTTGCCGGGGCAGAGGTCATCCTGAACCTGACGAACGATTACTGGTCACTGACCGAGGTGCAGGCCAAACAGCACTTCGCCGGAGGCATGTTCCGTGCCGTTGAAAATCGACGACAGCTGTTGCGCTCGACGGCGAGTGGCCTTACCGCCCACGTTGATCCCTACGGCCGGATTCTTGAGACGCTTCCGTACTTCGAGGAAGCGTACATGGTACGCGATGTTCCAATCGCGACCGAGTTGCCGACGACCGTCTATACCCGTCTCGGGGACTGGTTTCCCCTGCTTTCCGGCCTTGTTACGGGCTTTTTCCTGGTCATCGCGCTTCCGTATCAGGGTCTCCGTCTTCGCCGTGCGCGTCGGAGGTACCATGGCTGAACTCTATGTCGTCGCGACGCCGATCGGCAATCTTGACGATATGACGCTGCGAGGGCTTCGGACGCTACGCGAAAGCGATCTTGTTGTCTGCGAAGACACACGACACACGCGAAAGCTCCTGTCACATTTCGACATCCACGTACAGACCGCGGCATTCCACGCCCACAGTGATGCTCAGGCGGTGGCCTCTCTGGTCAGGCGCATCGGTGACCTGGAGCGGGTGTCGCTGGTCACCGACGCCGGTACGCCGGGCGTCAGCGATCCCGGAGCAGCCCTGGTAGAAGCCTGTCGACAGGCGGGGCACAGAATCGTCCCCGTCCCCGGTGTGTCTGCTCTTACCGCGCTCGTGAGTGTCGCCGGGCCGGTTGGCCGGACTGTTCTGTTTGACGGATTTCTGAGCCCCAAGTCAGGAAAACGGAAGAAACGGCTTTCTGAGCTCGTAGCGCGCGGAGAAAGCTTCGTTGTGTACGAGTCACCGCACAGAATTATCAAGATGATGGGCGATCTTGCCGATGTATCTCCTGAAGCCGACGTTGTAATCGGGAGGGAAATGACGAAGGCCTTTGAGGAGATAGTGGCGGGAAATGTGCGAGACGTACTCGAGCTCCTGTCTTCCCGTTCGCAGATCAAAGGTGAGTGCGCTGTCCTTGTACGGGCGGCACGAATACATTAGACTATAGGTGTAAAGATTACCGGATCTATGGTCGATATATTGAGTGGAAGGAACAGCGTCTTATGACGATCGAAGGAATTGGCCCGATACAACCGAATCAACCCGTTAATCGCACTGGTCGAGCCCAGGAACCACAGCGGTCTGCGCCATCCGACAGTGTGGCTTTTTCTGATGAAGCAAGGCTCAAGGCGGACGTGTACAGACTGCAGCAGGATGTGCGAGCGACCGACGACGTGCGTGCAGACCGGATCGCGGAAGCCAAAGCAAAGCTTCAGGATCCTTCCTATCTGAACGACGCCGTACTAAATACCGTGGCCGACCGGGTCATGGACGTATTCGGATTATCCTGACGCGAAACCCAGCCGACAGAAACAGTAATTATTATCGAAGAGAACGGACGCTTGAGAGCGTCCGTTTGTGTATGTACTTGATTTCGTCCTGCGATCCTGTATGCTCTACGGTAATGGCCGCTCATTCTCACCGATTTTGCCAATGGAGGCTGTGTAATGCACGATCTCGTTTATGACATTCCCGGCAGGGTAATTGTCGGCACCGATTCCGTCGCCCGCATTGCAGCAGAAACAGCTGAGTACGGAACGAGGTGTGTTCTTTTGACCGAAAGTGTCGTGAGAGAGACTGGTGCGGTCGACCGGGTCGTGACACAGCTTGAGCGTACCGGGAAACACGTCATTGTATTCGATGAGCTCGATGGTTCGAGTGATTCATCTCAGATCAACCACGCGCTCGGGCTGGCACGAGCTGGACGCTGCGAGTTTGTCATCGGTCTCGGGGGAATGAGAGTGCTTTCCGCTGCCCGTGTGGTCGCTTCATTCAGTGGCCAGGCAGGCACCGTTCGTGAAGCCATGGCGATCGGGGCCGCGGCCAGACCCGTCGCGTACCTGGAAGTCCCTGCCAGCTGCCGAAATCACCTTATGTTCAAGGACTACTGTGTCGTGACCGGAAGTTCCGGTCGTGAACCCTGGGTCGTCAAGTTGCCTCCAAATCTCATGAAACTGGCGATTTTTGACGCGAAGCTCGCTGCGGGACTCAGCGCGAAGTCCTATACGGCGGTTCTCATCGATACGATCCTTGCCGGTGTGGAAGGTATGCTTTCTACGAGATCAAACGCATTCTCGGACACACTGCTCGTAAACGCGATTGCAGTTCTCGCGGAGTGTGTGCATCAGGTGCTGGCTGCCCCCGATGACGTCAGACCACGATCCCGTGCAGCCGAAGCGAGTTTCATGTGTGCACTCGGACTCGCCACAAGCATGCAGGGAGCGGGTGGAGCCATTGCGTACGCGGCGAACTCCTATTTTGACATCCCGAAATCCTGGGTTGGTACCGTACTCCTCCCCTACGTTCTTGACTATTTCGATTCCGTAAGACCGGAAAAGTCCCGTCGCATCGCACAGGCTCTCGCCGGAGCGGATCGTGAACACGATGAGGCGATCGACCGTAAAAACAACGCCGCCGCGGTGGTGTCGCGTCGACTGCTGGCAAAGACCGGCCTTCCGGCTCGCCTGCGGGAGCTCGATCTCTCGCTCGATGATCTTTCGCGTGTCGCTGATGCTGCTGCAGACTTCGAGACACTGGGCTTTCTGCCTATACCAGTCGGTGGACACGAGCTTTACGACATTCTGAAGCAGGCCTGGTAGGGACCCCTGCGGGCAGGGTATTCTTTGACGATTCGAAAACTCGCCGCGCAGCCAGCTTCCCGACGGGTTCGCTGGTATGCGCGCCTTCTTGATACATTCATCAGATCCCACCGTCCGGATGCCTCTTTTGAGCCTCGCAGTATCGTTCTTACCACTGGTTCTCTGCGCACCGACGAACTGCTCGGCCTTATCAGGAAGGATGTTGCCGGCACCCCGAACGCAGATCGCTCTGCCGACAGGCTCATGCGGCTGCTGAGCGAATCGGGTGATGCATCGTTGATACTGCGCGCGGCGGACGAGTTGAAACACGCGATAGTAGAGGACTACGGGCTTCGAGACTCCGACGTCACGACCACGCCTCATCGATCGGAAACCGCAGACTCCCCGAATGGACGCTGCTTCCGTGACACGCTCGTTCTTGCAGAAGACATTCGCAGCCCGTACAACGTGGGATCGATTATCCGCAGCAGCGAAGCCTTCGGAATGGAACGCTGTATACTCGCGGGTACCACCGTGGACCCGGCGCACCCGCGGCTGCTTCGGGCGTCTATGGGTGCAGAGTACGTGTTGCCGGTGCAGCGGAGTGTAGACCTTGAGGTGGACCTGCCCGAGGTGCCGGTGTTCGCGCTTGAGACCGGAGGGGTGCCTGTGCAGCGCTTCGAGTTTCCCGATCGTGGTGTCGTTCTAGTGGGGAACGAAGAGTTCGGTCTGTCGGAACGCGCCCTGGAGCTCGCCCGCTCATCGGCCGGTCTGGTCAGCCTGCCGATGTATGGGTCAAAGCAGAGTCTGAATGTCGCAAATGCGCTGACAGCGGTTCTGAGCTGGTGGACGGTCCGGCTCGCCGAGCACGGTGTATGCGTTCCTCGACAGGATCGCCGCAGCGAGGTCTGGTAGTCAGCGCTTGAGGGCTCGCTGTATTTCGTCCTGACGAAAACCTATGATGATCTTTCCGTTGACATCGACCACCGGGACACCCATCTGGCCGCTTTTTCGCATCATCTCATCGGCTCGGCTCTGGTCCGAAGCGACGTTGTACTCGTTGAACCTGACACCGTTTTCGCGGAGCCAGTTTTTTACCTTCGTGCAATAGGTGCAGGATGGTGTTGTGTATACCGTGACTGCCATGCGTTTCCTCGCTTTTGTTTGTATATATTAAATTATATATACAACAGATGCCGAGGTCAAAAAACCATTTCGCTCTTACTCAAGCCGGTCCTGTTTTCTCGTTTCGCGAATGAATGCGTCCGTCAGGCGTTCCTTCATCTTCAGAAGAAGCTCGTTGCTGCTCAGCCGGTACAGCTCGCGTGTTCCCGGATCGATGTGATCAAGCGTTATGCCGTCCGAATGACGGTCACACAGTGCGTTTGCGAGGTATACGGATCGAACAACCTCAGCGTATACCGGGTCACAACTCACGGGATCGTGATGATACCTGATGGCCTGTATGAGTGCCTCGGGAAAGTTCCATCGTTCGGCAACGAGTCCGCCAATTTCAGCGTGATTCATGCCGCTTGCAAGATCCTCGAAAAGGTCGGTGTGTATGTCCTTATCGCGGCAGAACTGTTCGATTCTATCGATCAGCTCCGGGTGAACGTTCGCAAAGATGATCTTCCCCATGTCGTGCAGGATGCCGCCTGCGTATACGTCGTCGAGGATGTCGCGGTTCTTCAATACGTTTCTGGCCAGATAATACGCGTAGAATCCGGTCCGGTAGGAGTGAGCCCACAGTGCGCGGGTCTCGCCCGTCTCGTTACCGAGTACTTTCTGCGTTCCGTAGGAGAAGAGAAGATTGCGCAATCCGCGCATTCCTACGAGCTTCACCGCCTCGGTGATGCTGTCTACTTTTTTCGGGAGCATGAACTGAGCGGAGTTTACGACCTTCAGGAGATCCGCGGTCAGTGAGGGGTCGGTCGAGATCTGCGTGCTGATTTCGCTGAGATTCGAGTCCGGGTCTTCAATGAGCTTCTGAAGCTGCATGATGTTTTCCGGGAAGCGGGGCAGGCTGTCTATGTGGCGCGCGAGTTCCTGTGATACCGTATCGAGCGCTTCGGCGTGCACTTCACTCATCGGAATGCGAACACGTGCGACGGTCTCTCCGTTTTTCACGTCGATGTCAAAGGCATCTTCGCTCAAGCCCATTTTCTTGAGCATGAGCACCATAATGACAATACCGAGACCCGCGCCTTCCGAATCGTCGAGTACGCTCGTCAGCGCTTCCTCAAGACTGTTAAAGGCACGACTGCGCGCGATTCTGTCGTAGACCCTCATCTGCTCCTTCCTGGTTATCGTCGCGTTGTTTGCGACGTACAGGTTCAGAACCCGGCTCTTGTAGTGAAAAATGACCTTGACGTACAGCCCTGCCTGGCGTTGCAGTTCAAGGTACGTGTCTATGTCACTGAGGGTGTCTTCCTTGAAACCGGTCATTCCCGACCGATAATCCGAAGCATCGTCGATGTTGAGACCTTTCTGCTGGAAGTAGACGCGTTTCGTGTTCGCTTTCTTTGCGTTTACCGCGAGTTCGCGCAGACAGTAGCCTAAAGCATCGCGCAAGCCTTCCTGACCGATCTCCTTCAAAAAGATGGCGAGCACTTCTTCAAGCTGTGCTTCAGTCTCGTGTGGAAGTTTGTAACTCTTGATAGTCAGCGGAATCGCACTGCGTGCGGCCTGCTGCACTTTCGCCGGATCAATCTTGCTTTGGGCCATGAGGCATCCTTTTTGTTATGCTACTGCTGTTTACATAATAATCGCGAGCGCGTTCAGGTCAAGTGTGGAAATATTAAACCTGTATAACTAGTCATCCGAGAAAGACTTCATCTGTCTGGCCATGGTAAGAAGGCTGTCCTGTACGCGGGCGTTGACTGAACCGGCAGGGAAGCTGCCGTCCCCGGTCCGCGTGCCGGCCGACAGCCCGGTGAGGATGCTGATTCCCTCGTCGATGGTGTGGACCGCGTAGATGTGGAACTGTCCCGTGTCTACAGCCTTCTGCACGTCCCTCGACACGATCAGGTTCGGAATATTGCCTGCCGGTATAATGACCCCCTGATCACCGGTCATACCGAGTCTGCTGCACACTTCGAAGAACCCTTCGATTTTTTCGCTGATGCCACCAACGGGTTGAACCTCTCCCATCTGATTGACCGACCCGGTCACAGCAATGTCCTGCCGAAGCGGTATGTCGGTAATTGATGAAAGCAGTGCATAGACCTCGGAGCTCGAGGCCGAGTCACCGTCGACTTCTATGTAGCTCTGCTCGAAGGCAATGCTTGCGCGCAGCGACAGGGGTATATCCCTGGCGTAGGTGGAGCGCAGAAAACCTTCGATGATGTAGACCCCTTTGTCGTGAATCTCGCCGGACAGGCCGCTCTCCCGCTCTATGTTGATAATGCCGTCATCGCCGACGCTCGAACGCGCGGTGATAAGCATGGGGCGGGCAAATGCGTAATAGCCCCGGTCGAGGATGGCGAGCCCGTTGATCCGGCCGACCGCGCTGCCGGTGACTTCGATCAGGAGTTCGCGACCGATGATCTGCTCATCGATCTTCTCTTCGGGCAGGCTGTACAGGAACTTACGCTCGTTCAGAGCGGCCTCAACCGCCTCGCGGTCGATCTCTGCCGATCCGTCCCGGCTTCGGGCGAAGTAGTCAGCTTCTCTGAGAAGGTCGGCGATGGCCGAAAACCGGGTCGTGAGCTTCGCGCGGAACTCGGTCAGCCTGACGCCGTGCTCGACAATCGCTGCAACACCACCCGGCGAGAGCGGAAGCAGGCCTTCTTCGCGTACGGTAAGCTGCAGAAAGCGGGTGTACTGTCGGATCGATTCCGGTGTCCGGTCCATGGAGCTGTCGAACTCCGCGGGAACCTTGAACAGTTTCTGTACCTCTTCGTCGGTGTTATACAGCACGTCGTATACGGAGTCTGGACCCATTACGATCACTTTTACCTGCAGCGGTACGGGCCAGGGCTTAAGACCCACACCGAAAGGTTGAAACGGCATGGGGGTCGGCCTGATCTCGGTGACACCGTCCTGAAGGGCTCTCTTGAGGGTTATCCAGGCTTCTTCTTCTTCGAGCAGATCTTCTGCTCTGAGAACAAGATACCCGCCGTTTGCGCGAAGAAGTGAACCCGCTCTAAGCATCATAAAGCCACTGCGGTGCTCGTGTGATCCTTCGGGAACCGGTTCCTGCGTCCCGAAAAGGGTCGGGTAGTCGGGGTTGCTCTCGAATACGATCGGTGCCTTTTCTGTTTCAGCGTGATCAACCACGATGTTCACGTGGTAGCGCGACAGGGCGGGGTTCTCATCTTCATCCTTGGCAGGTGCATCAGGCAGAAAGTAGCGTAGATTGAGCCTGACATCGGCAAACAGCCGGTCCAGGTAGCGCTGCACCTCTGCTTCCTCAAAACGCGCACGCAGAGGTGCAAATGCCTCTTTCAGGTCGGGATCTATGGTCTGAAGCGTCAGTTCGTCGAGTGACTGCTCCATGTTCTGCCGGTTTACCTGCAGCTTCTGGTAGATTGTCTGAAGCTCGTCCATGTACTTATGGTACTTTTCCCGCTTCTCGTTCCACTCGGCTTCGTCAAGCCGACCGGCTGTCAGCATGCGCTGCAGCTCTTCGAAGCTCACCGGATCGCCGTCGACTATGGGGTAGAGTTCGGCGAGTCCCTCTTCTGTTTCTGAGGCGTGTTCGACGACAAACCCGTCCTCACTCAGGCGGCTCTCAAACTCCCGGACGAGCCGGTTTTCCCAGCCTTCGGTCGAGAGCAGGATGCGGTCCTTCTCCGTCTTGAAGGCCTGCCGCTCGAGCAGCTCCTGGACGAGTTCCTTCAGTTTCACCATGAGTTCGGAGATCATGTTTCGAAAGACGCGAGCATCGCCCGGTTTGAAACAGAGTACTGGCGGGCGTTCTTCCTGCTCGAAACCGTAGACATACACGATGTCCCTGAGGTGATCCACGCCTCGTGCTTCTTCCTCGAGGACCCGCATGATTGCAGTACGTTTGCCGGTACCCGCCGGGCCGGTGGCAAACACGTTGTAGCCTTTTGCTCCAATGCGCACGGCCATGCGGAGGGCGCGCATCGCTCGAGGTTGTCCGATAATGTCGAAGCTCGGCTGTTCACCGTTTATCGGCCCGAGTTCTTCTTCGGAAATGGTAAAGCGCACCTGCTCCGACGGGAGTCGGTACGCGGCGGCGTGCGATGCGCCGGATGAGACCTTTTCGTTCTGACCCATAGCGGACATCATAGCTGTGCGGGCCTCACGTGACTACTGTGTGACCGCTTGATTTCCGCAGCGCTCACGGCCGATAGTAGCTGATATGCGACTGGAAACGCTTGATACATGGTTTCGATCTTTTCTTCCCATCGATGACTTCGAGTCGGTGGATCCTTCCCTGAACGGTCTACAGGTTGCTCGCCGAAACCCTGAGGTGCAACGCGTTGCGTTTGCCGTGGATGCCTGTCTTGAGACCTTTCATCGGGCAACGGTCTGGAACGCGGATCTTCTGCTTGTCCACCACGGGATCTTCTGGGGACGCGAACAGGCGGTACGCGATGCTCATTACTCCCGCCTGCGACATCTCATTGAGCACGACATGGGCTTATACGCGATTCATCTACCGCTTGATCAGCACATGGTTTACGGCAATAACGCACAGATGGCACGGGCGCTCGGACTTGCTGATCTGCAGCCCTTCGGCCGTTTCCGCGGCAGGGATATCGGCTGCATGGGGAGTCTGGCCGCTCCTCTTTCGATTGAAGCGCTTGTCACCCGGCTTTTCGGCGGGGTCGATGCTCCCCTGGGCATACTTCCTTTCGGCGCTACGCAGATACAGACCGTTGGCCTGGTCAGTGGGGGTGGAGGCAGTTCGCTCGACGAGGCGGTCTCGAATGGTCTTGACCTGTTTATTACCGGCGACGCGGAGCACACAATGTATCACAAGGCGCTCGAATCAGAGATCTCGGTCGTTTTCGGCGGGCACTATCTGACAGAAATCTGGGGGGTGAAAGCACTGGCGGAAAAGCTTTCCGGCGAGTATCCTGAGGTTGAAACCACGTTCATCGATGTACCTACAGGACTTTGACAGATATGACAGATTTTCCCTTTCGATCGGCCCGATGCAGGATTGATGCGCTCAGCCTCGCGGCAGTCGTTATCGTTCTTGATCAGCTTACGAAGGCCATAGTTGTCGCGCGCATTCCGATCTATACAGTCGGGCTACGCTGGTTTGACGGTCTTATCCGCATCATACACACGAGAAATCCGGCGGTTGCGTTTTCACTCGGATACGGCATTCCCGAACCCTGGCGTGGCATAGTCTTCATGCTGCTTCCAGCCGCGGTCATCATCGGTGTCGGCGTCTATTACTGGCGGTCGGCTGAACTGAATGTCGTGCAGACCTGGATGCTCGCTGGTGTGCTCGGAGGTGGTCTCGGGAACCTCGTCGACCGTTTTATTCGTCCGGAAGGTGTGGTAGACTTCATCGATGTCGCGTTTTTCGGCCTCTTCGGCATGGAACGCTGGCCCACATTCAACGTTGCCGATGCAGCGGTCGTCGTGTGCGGGATAGGCTTTGTCGTGAGTACGATCGTATTCGAGACGAAAAACCGACGGAATCAACACGCGACTCGCTCGTCAACAGAAGGTGTTTCGGATGAACAAGAAGGTTAATACAATACTCTTTGTGCTCGGCGCTACGGTGCTGAATGTTCTGGTTATGGGTATCGTCTTTACGGTGCTTCTCGTGATCCTGTCCGCCATTGCTCCGCCGACCATGTCTCCTGAGTTCGGAACCCTGGCTGTCGCCCTGGTGTTTCTCGCGACCATCGTCGTGACCTATGTGCTGTACCATTACGCAGTGAAATTGCTGTCGAAGAAGTTCGACCTTGAGAAGTACTTCGAGCCGATCTTTCGGAGCAGGAAGGTGCCGCCGCGGAAGCGCGTGGATTAACTCAATAACCGTCGGAAATCGCCCGGTTCTGATCCTTCTTGTACAGCTCCTGGTACACGAATCCCCGGTTCTTGAGAGTATCCCGAAGGTCCTGGGGGAAGGGGATGTAGCGCCAGAATATTGACCGGACTTCCCGGTCGAGTTTCTGTGTGCCCTCACTCTCCTTGCTGATCCACAGGACGTAATCTTCGATGAACTTGTCTTTCACGTCCCCTTTCATTTTGTGTTCGCTGAACCACTGATAATACCAGCCGGTCAGGCCTTCCTCCATCCAGTAGTGGGCGGCCTTCTCCTTTGCAACCTGCCAGCGTAGATCTGCACAGGCAGTGATTACGGCAACTTTGAGGTCCTTGGGGTACATGGGTATCGCCAGACGTCCGCGACTTGTCGCGCGGTTCAGGCGCTCGAACGGTTCCCAGCACACGCCGGTATCTCCGTAACAGGGAATCAGAATTACATTGGGTATGATGCGGTTTGTCTGCTGCTTGAATGTCCTGTGAAACAGTTCGGGATCAAGGCGTTCGACGTCGGCGAGAATGTTAATGACATTTTCCCGGGTACCAATATCAAAGCTGCTTGCCTTGAAGTACTGCTTATAGACGAGTGGAAAATGATTGCCCTGTCGGCCGACGCAGAGCTTCGCCATCTGCCGTACCGTACCGACTTCCGCCGCAGCGGCTTTGGTGTCCATACTCTCAAACACGTCTTCGCTGTCCTCGCTCTGCTCCGAAAGCTCCTTGAGTTCGTCGAGCAGTGAGTCAAGATCCCGATAGTCACGTTCAAGTTCCCTGCCGAGATTGCTCATGCGTCGCATGATCGACGACACGTCGGAAAAATTGGACTTCTGCGCGTCCGTGTAGGGCAGGATGAGGTCCTCCATGTCGGAACGCGTTTCGTGTGTCGTGATCTCCCGGACCAGCTGGGTCAGTCGCTGCTCGTTCGACCGAAGCTCCTCGAGCTTGTTTCGTATGAGCTGTTCCTGTGCCTGTCGCCGCCCACGGGTCTTCTCGAGACGGGAGTTGAGTTTCTCGTTCTGCGAGCGGGCATGGAGCTTGGTCTCGTCGGTCGCGCTTTGATTCACCCGACCGCTTCCAACCTGCTCGAGCCATTCATCCACATAAAAAACGGGTTCGCCGGTCCTGTTTTTTACAGGAACACGGGCAAGCAGTTCACGCTGATCAGGGTTGATCATGGTCGGTAGAAGCAGATGGAAACGCTGGAAGAGCCGTTTTTCCAGACCGAGGTGTGATCCAGCCTGTGTGGCAATCCCTGACACGAGTTCCCAGATCGCCGGGCCAAGCTTGCCCCGGTACATACTGCGATCCTGCGGATCTTCAGCCTTCAGAAAGCTTCCGAGCAAGCCGTGAATTCTTTTCGAAATATCGCCTTCGCCGGTAAGGATCTGCTTGTAGTAGTTTGCGGATGAAAAAAACTCGTGTGGATCGCCGAATGCGGGCTCGATTTTTTCGAAGCGCTTTTCGGTACTTCCGAGCGGCTGGTCGTCCGATCTGGCAGCGTCAGACTTTTTCTGTGTTTCTCCAGTATCAAAAAGCTCGTTGAAATCGGGAGTGGATTCACTTGCTCCCAGGAGATCCGCGAGATCGGGATCGACATCTGGTGAGGAACCTGCATTTCGTGAGGGTCCGGATGTTCCGGCCATAGCGACCTTTGGTTTCCTTAAAAGTTGGACGACTGGAGGTGACGGGATTCGAACCCGTGACCCCGTGAATGCCATTCACGTACTCTAGCCAACTGAGCTACACCCCCGGACGTTCTGTGTGACTGTAGTGCAATGCTCGAGCTCCTGTCAACTATTCCTGCTCGAGGATCATATCGCCGGGCATGCAATCTGGATGCCGCACGGCCTCCCCGGACCACCGGAACGCGGTGAACAGATCGGGGTGGCCGGCAGGCTGGTGGTCTCCTGCGGAATCTGGTGGAAAACACAGCGGACCACGCAAGGGAAGTCGCGATGGCGCATTCCTCCCTTATTTTGATGTCTTATAGACTATGTGAAACATGAACGAATGTCAAATCATTTAGAACGAACGGTCGGATTAACGACTGAAGGCGAACGGTTTCTTGTGAGCTCCACGCTTCCCGTTTATAATTAGACGTTAGTAACGCGGCATAGTTTCAATAAACACAAGGAGCGCTTCATGCAGTTGCGGGATAATCTCGCTACCGAGAGTGGTTGGGACATAATTGAGCAACGTTTTGAGACCGGGCAGCTGGTCACGAACGGCAGTAATTTCATGACGGGAAACGGATACCTCGGATATCGAGGTACATTTCCGGAGTGGCGGAAAGCTGAATACGTCGGTTGTGTAGTTTCCGACACCTACGACAACGCGGACGGTAAGTGGACCGAGCTGTGCACGGTTCCCAACGGACTGTTCGCGGAGGCTGAGCTGGTCGATATCGTCTCCGACCGTTCGCCAGTCTCGCTGTTCGAGGGAAATACATTTTCCTATGAGCGTTCTCTGAACGTCCGCTACGGTGTCCAGCGTCGGTCGGTCGAATGGGGCCGCGGGAACGAAATCGAAGTCTCAATACGGGATGCCCGATTCGCATCGTACACTGATCTTCATCTGCTCTGTCAGACCTATAGTCTATATGCACACAGTGACATGAAGGTCCGTTTCACAGCCGGAATAGACGGTGACATCTGGAGTCTCAACGGCGAACACTTTTCCGATCGCGAATGCGGTGAGCAGGATGGCAGCCTCTACTTCGACTGTGTGACACAGGAAAAAGGCGTCCCGCTTACGGTGGCAGCGACGGTCGTCATGACCGGCGTGCAGCCTTCACGAACCTCCAGTCGTATGGAGAAGAATGCGTGCTATCTGGTTTACGATTTCGATCTCGAGTCCGGGCAGCGAATCTCTTTCAACCAGTATATGACCGTGTACAGCGGGAACGATACCGGTGAGCCCCGGAGGGCAGCGCTCGCGTCGCTCGAGAAGGCGGTAGAAACCGGCTATGAGGCCCTGCTCGTGTCACACAAGGCCGTCTGGGACGACAGATGGAACCGCTGCCACGTTTCTATAGACGGTGACCCTGCGGCTCAGACGGTTCTTCGCTATTGTCTGTATCAGAACGCCATCGCAACCCCTGCGCACACCGATCACCTGCCCATTGGTGCCCGGGGTCTCAGCTGCCAGGCATATCAGGGAGCCGCGTTCTGGGATCAGGAAATCTTCAACCTGCCGGTCTTCATGTACACCGAACCGGAGATCGCACGGCGTATTCTGGTGTATCGCTACCGGACTCTCAACGGTGCGCGTAAGAAGGCAGAGGATTTAGGCTACGGAGGTGCGTTTTATGCCTGGGTCAGTGCGGATACGGGCGAGGAGATATGTCCGTCGTTTTTCTTCAAGGATGTCCTGACGGGTCGGAAGATACGAAACCACTTCAACGACTGGCAGATACACGTCAGTCCCGATATCGCGTTCACGATCTGGAAGTACTATCAGGCGACCGGTGACTTTGATTTTCTCCTGGACCACGGCGCGGAGATGATGTTCGAGATCGCCCGCTTTCTCTGGATCAGGGCGTTTTACAATCCTGCCCGTGACCGGTACGAGTACATACGTCTGCTTGGCCCTGACGAGTATCACGAAAATGTCGATAATAATCTGTTCACGAACTATCAGGCGCAGTACAGCTTTCGGCGCGCCCTACAGATCTATCAGCTCCTGGCTGAACGCGCGCCGGAGGGGCTTGCGACTCTGAAGCGGAAGATCCGGCTCTCCGACGATGAGCCCGAGCACTGGCAGCGGGTGCTTGAGAAGATATACATTCCCGTACCGCGCGAAGAGGATAGGGTGATCCCGCAGTTCGACCGATTTTTCGAGCTTGAAGACCTTCGACCTGAAGAGCTCGAGTCCCGGCTTCTCGATCCCGGCGAGTACTGGGGCTGGCCCAACGGGGTAGCCGTCCACACGCAGGTTGCAAAACAGGCCGATGTCATACAACTGTTCGCCCTTCACCCGGACGCGTACGAGCGGGACGTAATGAAGGCTAACTACGCGTATTATGAGCCTCGCGCGCAACACGGCAGTTCATTGAGCCTGTCGGTGTATTCGATGGTCGCCTCGTGGATCGGTCGTATGGACCAGGCCTATGAGTACTTCATGCGATCGTGTACGGTCGATCTGTTTAACGCGAACAAGGCAGTCAGCGGAGGTACGTTTATCGGCGGGATTCATACTGCCGCAAGCGGTGCTGCCTGGCAGATCGTTGTCTCTGGTTTCGCCGGTGCCCGGGTGCATCAGGACGGCGTATACCTGGACCCGAACATGCCTCCGCAATGGAACCGGGTCGAGTTCCTGATGACCTTCCGTCAGAACGATCTGAGAATTGAGATTGGAAGAAGCAACGTGCGACTGCAGGCAGATCCGGCGAATACCGAAGCCGTACCGGTGTGCGTCCGGGGCGAGAGGCACTCCGTTGCACCCGGTGAGACGGTAGAGCTATAGGCTCGTGTCCTAGACCACCATTCGAGCTGGTGCTGTTCGCCTGCGCTCTGCTTCACCGGTCGGTGGTGCTATGTCTACAGCGGTCAGATAGCCGGTGCGAAGACACAGGTCAAACATGGCCCGTGTCAGCGTCAGTGGCTGGTCAAACTCACCCCAGGCGTTTCGCTGCCGTCGGATGAGCTGTATATCGTTCCCGGTCTCGTGTTGAACGTACAGTACGTCGTCGAAATGCTTTGCTCCCTGTATGCGAAACGCTTTCATGGCTCATACTCCTGTAGGATAGTCCTCTACAATCCTTATTGTCGGCACGGGAGGGTCTATGACTTTAGGATGCTCTGTTCTCATGCTACTATGCGGTATTCAAACGGGAGGTTGCAGTGGTTACACACGTTGTCATGTGGACAGTCAGGGAAGATGGTTTTTCGGGGAAGCAGGAAGCGGCAAAAGCCCTCAAGTCACGGCTTGAGACTATGTACGGCGCCGTTCCGCACTTCATTTCGCTTGAGGTCGGTCTCAACGCGATAGACGGGGCGGCTGCCTGTGACGTGGTCCTAATTACCCGGCACTCCGATATGGAACAGCTTGAACGCTACCGCATCGATCCGGTGCACAAGGAGGTCGCGTCCTGGGTTGGTGAGCACACCTCCTTTCGCGCCGTAGTTGACTTCGAGTCCTGATGGACACGGCTTCAGACATACGGCGCACGATAGACGAGACGCTGTCGGCGGCGGGCATCTGCGTGTTTCCCGCCGAGGTGACCGTTTCATTCTGGCGCGGGGACACTGCCCGTCGGCGCGCAGCCGCTACCGAGGGTGAGCAGTGCGCAGCGCTGCCGGCCGACCGCTTTATATCCTGGGACACCTTCAAGGAACTGACGACGCGTTCTGAGGCTGCGCGCAGGCCCGTAAACCGGCGAATACGCGCGCTCTTCGTGCATGCCTGTCTGACCGAAAACAGAACTGAGGTCTGGCTGCAGCGCATCGTACCACCCGGGCACGCAGACCACTCGATGCGGTTCGCACCGGTCATCACCCGGGGCCTTCCGGGGCTTCCCGCTCTTGTGTCGTCACCCGGATTCGCGGGGCTGCAGGAGCAACTCAAACACGATCTGGCCGAACTTGTCCGACGATACGAGCACTTCCTGGATACCTACGGGCTTTTCGAGCCAGCGTGGGCTCCTGCCGAGGTCAGGACCGGCGGGACGCGTTATGTGGTGTTTTTTCCCGAACTTCTGGAGGACTGGCCGGAGTTTTCCGGGGCAGTCACTTCCTCGGATGACGTGGACGTGTTTGGCTGTTTTACCGGTCCGGCAGAGCCTGAGAGCATCGAAGTTGTCGAATATCAGGATACCCTGGTCGAAATCAGAGCCATCCTCGATCAGGTTGAGGCGGTCCTTGAGTCGGGATCGCCTGTCGATCGCATCGTTCTGACCGTTGCGGATCTGGATTCCAGTCGTGACGAACTCGAACGGGAGGCGCGTCGACGCGGGCTCTCGCTGGGTATGCGAGCGGGGCGCAGCCTTGCCGACCACGCAGCCGGATCCATCTTCGGCGGGATCGCTGAGGTTGTCGAACGACGCTTTGCGGTGGATGCCTGTACCCGCCTTTTTCGCATGCCGACCATTCCCTGGTTTGAACCAGAGGCCATGCAGCTGCTTTCCCGATTCGGCGTCGAGCACGGATGTCTGTCGACACAGCGCTTCGATGCGTGGAAGGCAGCCTTCGACGGGGGCGGAAGTCGTCGATTTCGGGAGACGGCGGAAGACGCAGGGTGGCCGTTGGGCGAACTCTCCAGGCTGTTTGAGTCGGTGCGAACCGGGCTGGAAGCAGTCGTTCATTCTCCGAGTTTTGCTGACGTCAGAAAGAATCTCTACGCCCATCTGATCGGATCGCTCGTCGATCCGGATGGTTTCGGTCCCGAGATCGAACCGGTGTTTCAGCGATGTCTGACGGTGCTCGGAGAATGGATAGATGCCGAACGACAGACCGGCCTGCGCGTAGAAAAACCCTTTGCGGTATTTCTGGCGTCGCTCGCTGATGTTGTGTACGTACGACCCGCCGACAAGGCTGGCGTCGCCGTGTATCCGTATCGGGTCAGCGCGGGGATGCTCCCTGATCATCACTTCGTGATGGGGCTCGGACGACGCGCCATAGCCGCTTCGCTCTCCGTCTCCCCCTTTCTGCAGGTGCACGAGCGCGATCAGATCGGGCTGCCGGATCACGACCTGACCGAGTTTTTCCTCCGTGCCTATGCCTCAGGTGGTCGGGATGTCCGCCTGAGCTACAGCGTACAGACCCCGGGCGGCGTAAGCCTTGCGCCACCGGTCACGGTCGTGGAGTCTTCCACTGACGGCGCCGGACTGTACGATCACGAAGTTGCATGCTGGAGAGGGCAGGCGGCAGCTCCCGAGGCGGGATGGTATGAACCGCAAGCAGCAGGCTTTGCAGCCTGGCAGGCGAGACCCCGTGTTGCGGGTCCCGACTACCGGCAGCAGCCCGTCGAGCCGGGGTCGCGAGCCGCCGCCGTGCTTGTACCGCTGCTCACCGATGAGAACGAACAGATTCGTGTCTCCGCTGGTGCCGTAGATGCGCTGCGTGCTCAACCCTTTGGAACCATGCTCGCACAGTACGTCGGGATCGACGCCGCGTACTCCCAGATGCAGGGAAGTGATCCGCTTTCCTTCGGCTCGCTGGAACACGAGGCCATTGAGTGGGCACACAGGCAGATCAGGAAAGCAGGATGCACGGCCCTTGGACGGTGGAACGACTACGTCTCCGAGCAGGCTCTCGAGGAGCACGTGCGAAGCTACATACGAGGCCGCGCACTGAAGGAGAGCCCGGTACCGCAGGTGTTCCTGCAACTCCTCGTGCCGAAGTTTGTCCGGGCGGTCATGCACGCGATTCAGACGGAGGCGGCCCTGCTTCCCGAGGCGATGCCCTATGAGTCCGAGCGCAGCCTGAGTATGAACGTATCAGACCGTGTGCAAGTGCGGGGTCGCGTTGATGCACTCCATGCGATTGGCCCGGGAGGCTTTGCCCTCATCGACTACAAGAAGAACAGCATTCCACAAAAAAACGAGATCGAGCGCGGCGAACGGACGCAGATCCCGCTCTACCGTCTCATGTTCGAGGCGCAGGGGCAGAGCATCTCAGAAGCCCACTACGTATCCTTTGAGAACGCGAAGACCGAAAAGCGAACCGTCTTCGGCAGTGAAAAGGCCGTCATCGATGAGACCGACTGGCCCGACTACCGTACGGATCTTGAAGCGGGACTCGAGAACCTGGCGGAGGCGCTGACCAGGCTGGACTTCCATTGCCCCGGCGGTGACCGTGGCTGCGACGATTGTCCAACACGCGAGATCTGCAGGGGTAAGTTCGCTCACAGGACGTCGACCTCCGGGGACGAAGCATGAAATCACTCGACGACGATCAACTATCGGCAGTTCGTGTCCGGGGAACAAGCGTGGTCGCTGCGGGTGCCGGTTCCGGGAAGACAACCGTACTTGCGGAACGGTATCTGTCACTGATCGCCTCGGGAGAAGCCGAGGTCCAGGGCATACTTACGCTGACCTTCACCCGCAAAGCGGCCGCAGAGATGCACAGCCGCATTTTTGCGCTGCTGCGTTCGCGGCAGGGTGAAAATCCACTGTTCCGAAAAGCGCTGCAGGAGTTCGATTCCGCGCGCATTTCAACGCTCGACAGTTTCGCATCTGAAGTCGCGCGAGCCGGGTGTGCAGGCTACGGTCTGCCTCCGACCTTCGTGACCGACGAAGACGCGTACTCGGAGCTGTGTCGACGGGAAGCCCTTGAGTTCATTCTGAGAAAGACCGCCGAGCCGACTATGGCCTGGATGACTTCGGAGTATGGGATCGAGGCTCTGTGGGAGCAGCTTCTCGTACCGATAGCAAAGAACTACATGAAACCCGGCGATCCCTATGACTTCACGGGCGTCTGGAAACGTCAGCAGACCGCGCTCGCCGGAGAGCTGCCGAGGCTTCTGAATCTGCTGGACTCCGAGCTGCTGATGCTGAGCGAGACGACCGATACCGGTAAACTGGTAACCGACGCACGACAGACCGCAGAAGCCTGCCTGCCCCTGCTTGACCGGCAGCCCGGCGAACTGCTCCCGCTTCTGCATCGGGTTCGCAAAATCGGTAAAAGCCGTTCACGCAAGGGAGACTACGAAGTCCTTGCCTCCTGTGTAGATGCGATCAAACCGGCATCCGATTCGGCCGTCGAGATCATTCAGACGCAGATGTCGGCAGACGAAATCACCAGGGTGTACGAGCTTCTTCAGGAGTTCCAGGATCGGGTTATTGCCGCGAAGCAGGATGCAGCCGTTCTCGGTTTTGCCGACGTTTTTTCGCTGGCCCTGCGCGTTCTGCGCGAACAGACCGAAATCCGTCGCTATTATCATACAGCGATCAGTCACATCATGATCGATGAGTTTCAGGATAACAACGAAGAGCAGAAGGAGTTCATAGAACTCATCGCAGGTGCGAACGATACCGATCACCCGGCGGATCTGTTTTACGTCGGAGACGAGAAGCAGAGTATCTACCGGTTCCGCGGTGCGGATGTCCGGGTATTCAAGACACTCTCGGACTCGCTTTCAGCCGCCGGTGGAAGCAGACGTACCCTCGCGACCAACTACCGCAGTGATCCTGCGCTTATCTCGGTGTTCAATGCGATCTTCCCGGCCGTATTCGGGACCGGCTCCGAAGCCTACGAGGCCGGGTTCACCCCGCTGAAAGATCGGGGAGGTGTGTCCGACACCAGCGCTCCGGTTCTGCAGCTCTATCTGAAACATGAACGCGAAAACGGGGATACCGCCGCGGGACCGGACCTGATCCCGGACACCGATGCGGAAGCGCTGTTTGTCGCCGACTACATAGCGAAGGCGGTTCGCGACGCCACGCTGACCGTACACGACGGAACAGGCGGCCAGCGGCCCGCCCGCTACGATGACTTTGCGATCCTTCTGAGAGCCACGTCACATCAGCAGACCTTCGAACAGATGCTCAGGAGGCTTGATGTTCCCTATCGGACCGAGTCGGTGCGGAGCATCTATCTCGAAGCGCTCGCCAACGATCTGTACTCGCTGCTTCAGCTGTGCCTGTTTCCCGAAGACAGGCGTGCCCTCGCGACGCTTCTGCGCTCACCGCTTTCCGGCATGAGTGACGACGCAGTGTTTCATCTTCTCGGACAGAAGGTTCCGTGCTTCTCTGACGCGGTGAGCGTTGAGGAGATGACTCGGGACGATCAGAACCGTTACACGCAGCTGCAGGCCCTGTACAGGGATCTTCGAAACCGGGCCGCATACGAGCCGACGTCCGATCTTCTGCATCGCGTCTGGTATGACTATGGATACCGTTACGAGTATCTGAGCGACCCGGCTAACCACAGCTATCTCGAGTATTATGATTACCTGATCGCCTACTCGAAACAGGCGGGTCGGGATAATCTTGCGGTTTTTCTTGATGCCCTGAGACCCAATCTCGGCAAAGGCGAGCGCCTCTCGGATGTGACCGTGCTCGGACGGCGATCGCAGGGTGTTCACCTCATGACCGTACATAAGTCGAAGGGTTTGCAGTTCCCATTCGTCATTGTCGCGTCGGCTGAACAGGGCCCACCGCGTGGGAGAAACGCCGCGTACCTGTACGACTCAGATGAGTACGGACTGACGATTGCGGCGGGGTCAACGCAGACAGACACGGTTCGCACCGGTTCGCGGGCAAACTGGTTTCACACGCAGGGTAAGGAAGAGGACCGCTTACAGGAGCGCGCAGAAATGCGGCGGCTCCTGTACGTGGCGATGACCCGTGCCGAGCAGATCTGCATCGTCACCGCGGTCAAGAAAAAACCACCGAAAAAGGCTCCCGAACCCGCTACGGAGAAGTCGTTTCTTGATCTGATACTCCTGCCTCTAACGAGCATTGCGGACAGTACTCCGCTGGTGAGGTCTGGAGAAATCCCTGACTACACCCTGATTCAGAGTCTTGGTATGGGACGCCGGCACGCTGCGCCCGATACGACGAGCCTGCGCAAGAGCCTCGCTCAAGCTCCGCGCAGGCGTCCGTCGCTCAGACTCGAATGGTCGGTTGTCGCCCTGAACGACGCGATGGTGGCGCATCAGTCTCATGGCACACCGCGCTCATCCGAGCAGCTCCCGGCCCTCCCGGTAGACAGCGTCCTCGACCGCTACGGCCTCCACGCAGCGTTCGGGACGGTAACTCACTGGTTCGCGGCATCCGAGCTGGACGGCCGCACCGCGGGTATGCCGCCCAACCTGGAGCGCCTCTTTCCTCCCGATGTCCGGGACGAGCTCGTCGCCTCGGCGCGCAGCCTCGCCCGACAGGCAGTGGCGGGTGTCAGTGTTCCGGCCGGGGCCGCGATCCATTCCGAACTGCCCTTCGTGCTGGCCCTCGGGCTTGGTGCCCACGTGCTGACCGTGAATGGTGTTATCGATCTTGCGATTGTCGGCAGCGAGTCCGTACAGGTCATCGACTTCAAGACCGATGCGGTCCGAACGCCCGACGGATACCGGTATCAGATGGACATGTACAGACGCGCTGCGTCCTCGCTGTTCGCCCGCGAGACGGTCGTTGTCGACACGCTCTACCTTCGCGACATGAAAACCGTTCGCTCCGAAGCGGTAGGGACAGCCGGGTACGAGACCTTGATTGTGTAAGGACTCTGAGACTTTATGAGTCCCAGTCGCTGAGTTTTCCCATGCTGTTGCGGGGGAGTGCCGGGCCGAAGGTGTAGACTGCAGGTTGTTCGGCCGACTGAAGCCTGCCTGAGAGCGTGCTTCGGATACGCGTTTCAAGCGTGTGGTAGCTCTGGCTGTCTGTGTCTCCGGCTATGACCGGAACGACGAAGGCTTTCAGACGCGCACCGTCGTCGGTCGCGTCGAGTCGCACGGCAACCTCGGCTACGCCGTCGATCTCGCGTATTACAGATTCCACGCTGCGCGGGAACACGTTCCGTCCGCCGACCATTACGGCACCGTCACGGCGGCGCAGCGGCAGGAAGGTGCTGTCGTCAAACCACTCGACCCAGTCGGGAAGCTCGACGCGCAGATCGGGTGTTCCGCCGCGCGTTTCCTGTCCCGTCGAACGCCACAGCGCATCACCGTCGCGATTCCAGTACGGCAGGAGCGTGTAGGGGCTGTCATCAGCGTCTCGAAATCCTATCCCTGAGGTTTCGCTCGAGCCGTATACTTCGACGAGTCGGCTTCCACCGGCACGGATGCGTGAAGCGAGTTCCGGCGGGCACGGCGCGGTCGAGGTCACGACGGTCAAACCCGGGCAGGGCAGCACGCCTGCCTGCAGGAGTCGTGCGAGGGCATCGGGGAAGGCGATCAGAAGGTCCCCGGTTCCAGGTGCCGGTGTACCACTTCGCCGGTAGGCTGTACGCGGGCGCGACAGCGCTGGTCCGCGCAGCGGTACGATCCGCCTTTCGGCAACATCAAGAGCATCGTCATGTACGCCGAAGTACAGATCCGGAAGCAGGGCTCCGAACAGATACCCGTAGATGTGATGCGTCGGCACGGTTACGAAAATGCGCGATGGTGCACCGAGCAGGTTCTGAAAAAACTGCATTTCCTCGACCAGCAGCGGTCGGCTATGTTCAACCGGAGTCCGCTCGCCGGTGCTGCCCGAGCTCAGAAAGCTTACGTGGTGCGCCGGACCGGCCAGACTCGTGCCCGCGTCTGCGCCTGTATCAGCGTCCGTTTCCGATAGCTCCAGAATAAGATTCCTCCAGCCCGTAACAGTAGGCCTTGACAGAAGGTAGTCTTCGGCTCCGAGATCGTAGAGATGAAACATGCGGCCGACCATGGCTGATATCGTCATGAACTCGAAAGAATCCATGCCGAAACCGTCGGGTCCGAGACGTTCATCGTTCTTCAGGGTCTGGGCGACGGCAACGGGATCGGTGTGGCGCAGTCGTCCGAGCTCGTCGGAAACAAGATCCCGTAGAACCCGTGTCAGGGTGTCGTGACTGTGTATTTTCATGGCGCATTCCCGTGTCTGTACATACCCGCTTTCTGCTCAAAAAAAAAGCCCCGGTAGCTGAACACCGGGGCGTCGGGTGTCGTGCTCTATTAGAGCCGCTTCACGAAGATGTAGTAGGTGTCACCGCTCATCGCCTTTTTCATGTGAACTTTCACCTTGGTCGGTGCCATCTTGTAGTCGAATACGTACTCGAACAGGGCGTTCAGATTGCCGCCTGCCACTCCGTCCTTGAACTTTCCGTAAAACTCCGGCCTGTTCGTGCAGGGAGCGACTTCGGTAAAGAAGTTCTTTCCGATCACGTCTTCGGGTTTTCGGCCGGTAATATCGCCTTCGGTCTGATTGTAGGAGATGATCTTACCGCCAGCATCGAGCTGTATCGCACCGAACGCAAGTCCGTCGATTTCTTTGCTGTTCATTTTTGAGAGCGTATTCTCAATGTCTTCGGCGCCGAATTTTGCAATTTCCATATATACCTCGTGTCTTACAGGCGGTACAGGCCCGCCGTATGTGTAATTGGAAATATAATCACCCGCTTGTGTAGAGGCAAATCAGGAGCAACTGTGCTACGGTTCGGCCTGTGAATACCCTTGAACTGAATGGTCATGATCTCACCTGTGGTGATGTTGCTTCCTGTAGCGTTCCCCTGCAGGTTTCTGTCGAAAAAACTGCCCGGGAGCGGTGCAGGCAGTCGAGGTATCTGCTCGAACAGATGATGCAGAGGCGACGGGTTCTCTATGGAATTACGACCGGTTTCGGCGACTCGGTCGATACTGCTGTCGATCCGGACGCGGCTGCACAGCTTCAGCAGAACCTTGTGCAGTATCACGGCATAGGCACCGGCCCGCCGTTCTCTCCGGCAGAGACCCGGGCTATTCTGATCGTTCGTCTGAATGCGCTTGTCCGGGGGGCGTCGGCGGTTCGCGAAGAGCTGATCGATCAGTTGATTCTGTTTCTGAACGAGGACTGTCTTCCGCTCATCCCCGAGCAGGGATCAGTCGGTGCATCCGGTGATCTGACACCGCTTTCCTACGTCGCTGCCGCACTGTGCGGTGAGCGGGAGGTTCTGCTGCGCGGAGCCCGGATGCAGGCATCATCGGCGCTGTCAAAGCTCGGTGTTCCCCCGCTGACCCTTGCAGCCAAGGAAGGACTCGCCATCATGAACGGAACGAGTGTCATGACCGCCCTTGCAGCCCGATCGATACACGCGCTCGAGATCTGTATCGACCTCGCGACCATGCTCTCTGCGGCGGCAGCTGAGCTTACCGGGAGTGATCCTGAAGCCTTTGCCCCCGCGGTGCACGCCATGAAGCCGCATTCCGGACAGGGCGAAACCGCAGACCTCATGTACCGCTTCATTCCGACGTCGCCTGAAGGGAATCCTGTGCTCCCTGGGCCCGACAGCTTTTCTGACGCACCCGTGACGCTGCCGTACCGGATTCAGGCGCCGTACAGCATCCGCTGTGCTCCGCACGTTATCGGACCGGCCAGAGACGTGCTCGCGGTCTGCCGACAGTGGATCACCGTGGAACTGAACAGCAGCAACGATAACCCGCTGTTCGACGCGGAGCAGGAAGCCGTCTATTTCGCCGGTCACTTCTACGGAGGACAGGTCGTGATAGCCGCCGATACGCTGCGTAATGCCCTTGCAACCGTCGGTGAGCTCATCGATAAACAATGTCTGCTTCTGCTCGACTCCCGGCGCAGCGGTCTTCCGTCGAACCTTCTCGCCGACGAATATCGCGCTTCCGGAAACCATGGGCTGAAAGCGCTGGGTATTACCGTGTCGGCTCTGGCCGCCGAAATCGCGCACCTCAGTGCTCCGGTGGCTCCGCACACACGGCCGACGGAGTCCATGAACCAGGACATCGTATCTATGGGGACCATTGCAGCACGGCGCCTTCGGGAGTCGGTTGATCTGTTTGTCCGGCAACTTGCCATGCAGTGTCTTGTCATTGCCGCCGGGTGCGACTGCTACGGCATCGATCGGGCCGGTCCGTCGCTTCGGCGTCTGTACGACGCGATACGCTGCTACTCAGAGCCGCTGTCGCACGACAGGCCGCTCGACGAGGATGCAGCTGCGCTGGCTGAAGTGATCAGAACGGGTAGCCTATTGCCAGATTGATGATGAGGTTTTCGCGGCGCCAGTCGCGGTTACCGATGTCCCAGCCGTCTGTCATCCATCGGTCACCTGCGTCCCGCCAGGGCTTTCGCAGCGGTATACCAAGATCGAAACGGACCACGAGTACCCCGGGATCCACTCTGAGGCCTGCCCCCGCGTTCACGGCGCTCTCAGAAAAGAGCTGTCCCGCGCTGCGAAGTCGTTCCGGACCGGTTGCCGTCCACGTGTTTCCCGCGTCGGCAAAGACGGCACCCTTCACCCAGCCGGCAATCCCGAAGCGGTACTCTACGGAGCTTTCAAACCTGATATCGCCCGATGCGTCGTCAGTGTCCTCCGGGGAAATGGTTCCGGGGCCAAAGGATGCGGGAGCGAAGCCCCGCAGTCCCGTGCTTCCGCCTACAATGAAGCGTCGCGCATCCGGAAGGCGGGACTCAGCACCTCCGGCCCGACCGGCCCCGATTCGTGTGCGAAGGGCAAGAAGCGAGTCGGCGACGACGGGAACGAAGAGCCTCGAGTCAGTATCGAGACGAACGAAGGTCGTAGATTCAAACACCTCAGTCCCGGCGACCGCGTCGGCAGCCAGGCGGTACTGCATGTCGGTCGTGGCTATGGTGTCGCTGGTGTCTGCCCGCCAGATGCTCTCCAGGAGCAGCTGGTTGACTCCTTCGTCCTCGTCCCTGCGGATGACCGTGAGTTCCACGGGACGCCACTCCTGTGACACAGTTCCGGGCCATTCGTAGACAAGGCCGGTAGACGCTTCCTCCACACGGTCACCTTCGAAGCGTTCCCGTCGGCGTACGGCGAATCGCATGCTGCTTCGTGGAAGCTGACTGCCGCTTCCGTAGGGGCTTATGACTCCGAGAGCTGTCAGTGGCCCGACGCTCCGTGGAAACCGTATTGAGCCGTCCATTTCGATCTCGTAGCCCTCAAATCGAAAGCTGCCGCCGGTGATGCGCGTCTCCAGTGATGCGCCGAGCCCCAGGTTCAGCTGTTCGCCGCCGCCATACAGATTTCGATCGGTGTAACCGACACGAAACGCGGGACCGGCAAATCCGTCGAAGCGCTGGACAGCGCTCAGTTCGCCTTCAACATTTCGCTGTGCGAGTGGAGTCAGGAGCACCTCAGTGTGAAGCAGGCCTGTATCGGGGTCCGGCTGGTAGCGGATGTTTACGAAGCGAAACGAGTCCATGCTGTTGAGTCGTGACAGCGACGCGATATGGGCCCGTCGGTCATGAATGTCTCCGGGCCGAAACAGAAGCGCGCCGAGGATGCGTTCCGGGTCGAAGCGGGGGTGCTCCTCGAAGTACCGTATGTCTTCGGCCGGCTCAGCCGACGCTTCATCCGGAAGGGTCCGGTCTGGCGCGTAGTCGGCATAGATAGCGATGGAACCGATCTCGTAGGCTATGCGCGCTTCTTCCGGGGCTTCAATGGCGACGGTCAGTGAAACGCTGCGGTCCTGCTCGTCGAGTTCTGCGTCGAAGACGATGTATGCAGGGTTGAAGGCAAAAAATCCGCGTTCACGCAGGTGCCTGTCAATGCGTTCGCGCTCGGAAATAAGGGTGTCGAGTCTGTAGGGTACACCGGTTTCTACCAGAGTCGCCCCGGAGGAGTCCATAATCGCCTGCGTCAGGGTATCGGTGGCTTCGTCGGGGAAGTCAATCGAGCGTATGGTCCACGCCGGACGCGTGAGCACCGTGTAGTGCACCGAGGCCGTTCTCCGTGCGTGCTCGACGTCCCAGGATACATCGGCGTCAAAGAATCCACGATTAAACAGCGTGTCTTCGATCGCGGGGACGGTCTGTGCAGGAATCTCCTCGTCGAACAGAACCGGGGACTCGCCGAAGCGTTCCCGTATCCATCCCCTGAGAAGCGTATCTTCAGCGCCCTCGGTTACCCCGTATACCCAGAGTCCCGGCCGTATCCCCAGAATGCTCGTGTTCGGCTGTGGTGTCAGGCTTGATTCGACTGACCGTTCGAGCGAGCGTCTTCCCTGAATCGCTTCGTCCTCACCACTGATCTGAACAGAGCCGCCGGTATAGAGATACTCCCCGTCATCGAGTTGAGCCGTAGCACATCCGAGTGTCAGCAGGGCAAGAAGTCCGATCAACAGCGTTCGTCGTGTATACAGAATGCACCTCATTCATCTGACTCCGCATTGTCGAATGGATCGAAGTCCCTGCCGAAGATGAACGAAATTCCGGTGACCGTTCCCGCATCATCAGCACCGGGACTCCGGTCGAAGAAGGCGCGAATGCGGAACCGTCCGTCCTCGGTCAGGGCATACTCGACTGACGCGGATGTACCGATATCGGCAGCTTCCGCCTCACCGGCGCCGGCTCGTTCAACGTCAAGCTGTCCACCGAAGCGGACAATCAGCTGATCATCGAACAGCTGCTGACTCACCTGTACCTGGACTTCGGTTCTGCCTTCCGGGCCTTCTTCCGTAACCTCCTCGAAGGAGTCAACGTCAAAGGCAAGATCAAGGCCCGGAAGGACCCGCTGTGACAGGATGTTCAGCTGATAGGTCAGGAGCTCACTGACACTGCCACGTGTTCCCGCAGTAAACACTGCAGCCTCGTCAAAGGCCGTTACATCATCCTGAAAAAACTGATTCAGCACCACCAGCGCAAAAGCCTGCGTGTTTCGCTGACTCTCCTGCAGGTTGATGTTCTGAAGTGCCGTGTAGGGTCGTCCACCAAGGGCGCTTCGCTGTTCCTCAGGCATATCCAGGGAAAGCCGGACGTCCGGCTCAAGAAGGGTTCCATCAAGTTCGAGCACAACAAGGAAGGTCAGATTCCCTGCCGGTACCGACTCTCCCCCGGTGTTCAGGAGAGGGGCGGGCGATGTTCGTATCGAGTACTCGGCTGCCAGATCAAGGTCAGCATCCTCAAAGGCTCCAGACCAGGTGATCGTTCCTCCAGGTCGTATGTCGAAGGAGCGCTCGACCAGACCAAGGAACTGGAGCTCGTACTGGCCGCGTTCTACTGTGTAGACGCCCGAGAGGTCCACGGTACCGCTGGGATCTATTCCTATGCTGAAGTCCCCGCCGCCCTGGAGCTGTAACTGGTCACCGGTCCGGGGATCGATGATGATGTTTACGTTCGCGTCCGGAGCTACCGAGAGAGACCCCGTCAGATCGATACCCTGCACAAGAGGTTCGGTATCGTCCTGCATGAAGGCTTCGGCTGTCTCGCCCTGAAAGCGCACGATCCCTGCCCCCCGTCCGCGTTGCAGCCCCCGCCGTGGTAGCTGTATCGTCATCTCCGTTCCTTCCTCCACCCGGAGTTCACCCGAGAGCACCGGTTCAGCCAGGCTTCCAGACAGACGCAGATTTGCTCCGATGCTGACAGTGCCATACAGGTCAGGGTTCATCGCTGCGCCTGTATCGAGAACGGTCAGGTTCTCAGCCCGTACGCTCAGATCATAGATGATGTCATCGGTCGAAAGGTCGAGCAGTACGGTTCCCGACAGTTCGGCGCTCCCTCCGGTTTCATCCTGAACCGACAGGCCTGCTACCTGAAGGAGGGTTCCTTCCACACTCAGTTCCTCCGCTTCAAGCCGGTACGTTACGCCGAGTCTGGAAGGGCGGATCGAAGCGTTGTCGAGCGTGAGTGATCCCGAAAACTCCGGGTCGAGAACACTGCCCCGTATCGCGATCGAGCCGTTTACCCGTCCTGACGCTTCTTCTATTTCCTGGGGGATGATACCCGCAAGCAGACTCAGATCCACGGATTCAATGTCGATGAGAATCTCGATGTCCTCACGAGCCGTATCAAACTGTATCGAGCTGGTAATCTGCCCGGTATCCTGTTCGAACAGAATATCGGCAGCAAGGATCTCGCCGATGCTGCCTGTGACGAGTAGACGCCCGGGCGGCAGGTCGGCAAGTCCGAGATCGCGGATGCGAACTTCGAAGTCTCCGGTGAGATCCGGCTGCAGCTCGATTTCGAAGTTCGCGTCAACGATCCCCTGAAGGTCAAAATCGAGTTCTACGGGGATCTGTCGTGACAGCGAGAAACCTTCGACCATCAGTATCACACGGTTTCCATCGTCCCCGGCATCAATGCGGATTCGCGCATCATCCTGCTCGAGGATCATGTCGCGTACGCGAACGGACTCCCGTGAGACAAAAATCTGGTTCGTTTCGGGGACCGTCCATCGCTGATCCCGGACGGTGAGTCCTGCTTCGGTAAAGGACACGGTGAACTCGCCGTCACCGATGGCGACGGCCAGTTCTGTCGTCAACAGACTGTTTCCGACGAGGTCTTCTGTGGAAACCGCAACGACGAGCTCGCCCGAATCAAGTTGTCCGGTCGATGTGACCTCATACACGCGAGCGTTTGCAAGTGCGACTTCGTCCACCGAAACACGGTACGTGAATGCATCCGGCCTTCCCTCGGCTTCAATACGCAGTGCAAGGAGCTCATACCCGTCACCGACCACGGAGGACACGTGCAGATCCAGCGTAACCTCATCCGGAGAGACCACCAGGTCTGCCTGCAGTTCGGATACGGCGGGTAGCGCGGGAAACAGCTCGGTCAGCAGATCGGGAACCGGACCAGCCTCAACGCGGGCAGCGATCGCCGGTCCGGCTGCGCGCAGGGTGAACTCACCCTCAAGGTACCCGGCCAGCGAGACCTGTCCCGAGACGACGGCGTGTTCAGGCTCGTGGAGTTCGAGAAGGGACTCGGCGAACACACCGGTGATTCTCAGAGATGCGTTCAGTGAGGGGATGTCGCGGTCCGTTGCGACCCTGATTTCGGCGCCAGCCTCACCGGTCTCAAGCATCTCAAGGCGTACGCGGATGTCCCCCGACACGACCTCTGTCTCGATATCGAGCGAGAGCCCGGCCGCCTGAGGTGAGGCGGTGAGAGTGCCCGATGCCCGCGTACGGTCCGGAAGGCCGTTGACCGCGAGTGCTGGAGCGAAGGTCTGTAAGAAGCGTGTCTCGATTTCGAGCGACTCTATCGCCAGGGACAGCTCGACTTCCTCGACCCCGGCGGTACCCGATGCTTCAAGCGAGAAACCTTCATCGGCCAGAAGCGAAGCGTGAACGATGGAGATTTCGGCCTCGTTTCCGCGTGCACGCAACTCCCCGCTGACTGAACCGGCCGCTGCCAGCCTCGTGGAGATCTCAGGCCCGAGGTCGGCAATAGTCTGTCTGCTCAGGGTAAAGGACAGATCGAGCTCGAAATCAGTATCGGGGAACTGCGCCTGTCCGCTGAGCGAGAGCGTATCGTGCTCGCTCTCGATTCCTGCGTTCTCAGTCGTGAAAAGGCCGTCGGCAAAGCGAACACCAGACGCGTGCGCACGCAGCTCCGGTATGCTCAGATCAGCTATGTCGTGTGCGGTGAAAGACGCCACGCTGAGCGTATCCACTGTGACCGTCCAGTCGCCCGGCTCCCTGTCCTCCGGTCGCAGCGCACCGAGGTCTTCGGTAATGGAGTCGGTGAGCGTGATGGACAGCTGCTCTACCGACACGTTCTCGATCACCAGACTCCGTAACAGCAGGCCCCGGAGAGACAGACTCACTGACACACGCGCTGTGCGGACCGCTTCCCGACCCTGTGAGTCGTAGAGGACAGCTTCGTCGAGTGTGATCCGACCGTTCGGCCTGACCCGGACGCCGGATATATCCGCGCTCATGTCGGCCCGGGCAGTGATGTGCGCGACAACTCGTTGCGCTATTGCGGTCTGTACCGCGGAGGTGAACAGAGAACCGGCCAATACTGCAAAAATGGCCAGAATAATGATGATGGTTCGGCGGCGGCTGGTCTGAGGCATCCATTTTAAAGGTATCCCTCTGGATCAGCCGGGACAAGTGCAGTCCGCTGCCGCCGTATTGCCGTGCGCCTCTACAGCAGTCCGCGTTTGCGCATCATCGCCTCGGGCTTTGGATCGTGTCCGCGGAAGGCACGGTAGGCTTCCTGCGGGTCGCGTGAATCGCCGGCGGAAAGCACGTGTTTCCGGAAGCGCTGTGCGACTTCTCCGTTGAACGCATCGCCGGTTTCAGTAAAGGCCTCAAAGGCATCCGCCTCGAGTACCTCCGCCCACATATACACGTAGTAGCCGGCTGAGTATCCGTCCCCCGCAAACAGATGCAGAAAGTGTGGCAGGCGGTGCCGCATGCCGACGACCTCAGGGACACCGAGTTCCCGGCATGCCTCTGCCTCGAAGGCGGCAATATCGATGTCGCCGGGATTCGCGATACTGTGCAGTTTCATGTCGATGAGCGCACATGAGGTGTACGAGGTCGTCATGTAGCCCTGGTTGAAGGTGCTGTTCGCGCGGATGCGTTCGATCAGCTCATCCGGGATGGGTTCGCCAGTCGTGGCGTGCAGGGCGTGTTTCTGCAGCGTCTCGGGTTCAAGAGCCCAGTTCTCGTGAATCTGCGAAGGCAGTTCAACGAAGTCGCGGAGGACGCTTGTACCCGAAAGCGTCTCATAGGTCACGTTTGAGAGCAGGCCGTGCAGGGCGTGTCCGAACTCGTGAAAGAGGGTGCGGACGTTGTCAAAGCTCAGGAGGGTCGGTCTGCCCTTGGGCGCCTTCGCGAAGTTGTTGTTGTTCACGACTATGGGGTAGCCGTAGCCATCGGGACGGTTTCCCGACTGTGACCGGTAGATGCTCATCCACGCGCCACCGCGCTTGCTCGCGCGTGCGAAATTATCGCTGAGAAACAGGCCTGTGAGTGCACCGCTGTCGGCGTCCCGCACCTCGAAAGCCCGCACGTCGGGGTGGTACAGATCGAGGCCGGACACTTCCTCGAAGCGGATGCCGTAGAGGCGATGCGCGCAGTCAAACATGGCCTCGAGCATGCGATCGAGTTGGAAGTAAGGCTTGAGTACCGCGTCGTCGAGCTGGTACTTCCGCGTTCGCACGCGATCGGTCCAGAACTCCCAGTCCCAGGGTTGCAGCGGCAGCGCGGCGTTTTCGCGTGAGGCTTCGTCTTCCAGGACGGACTGTTCTTCGGCAACACGCTTCCTCGCCCGCTCCCATACTTCTTCGAGAAGCTGCATGACCGCCTGAGGCGTTTTCGCCATGCGATCTTCGAGCTCGAAGGTCGCGTAATCGGGGGCTCCGAGCAACGAGGCGAGTTCCGCCCGCAATTTGACGATGCGTGACGCCACAGGCCTGGTGTCGTGGTCTGGATTCGCCTCGCCCCGGGCCTTGAAGGCCCGCCAGACCTCTTCCCGGAGATCGCGTCGGGTGGAGTAGGTCAGAAAGGGGTCGACGATCGAGGGAGACAGGCTGATCATGTATCCTTCCGAGTCGCGCTCACGCGCCACTTCCCCGGCTGCTTCAAGCACGAAGTCCGGCAGGCCCGCCCGGTCATCGTCGGTTTCGAGGCGAAGGCTCCAGGCCGCTTCATCCGCGAGTACTGCCTGAGAAAACGAGGTGTACAGCGACGCGAGCTCTTCGTTGATTGCGGCGAAGCGTGCGCGGTCTTCGCCGGTCAGCTCGGCGCCGGAACGGACAAACCGCAGATGAACCCGTTCGACGAGTCTCAGCTGCTCATCGGACAACCCGAGTGCTGTCCGCTTCTCGTGTATCTGCCGTACCCGCGCGAACAGGCCTTCGTGCATGTAGATGCTGCTTTCGTGTGCGGCCAGTTTCGGTGCAAGGGCGCGTTCGACCTCCTGCAGCTCAGAACTGGTCTCCGACGAGCAGAGATTGAAAAACATATGTGCGACGCGGTTGAGCAGGTCTCCGCTTCGGTCGAACACGGCGAAGGTGTTCTCGAAGTCCGCCGGGGCGGGGTTTGTGGCAATGAGGTCGATTTCTTTCAGATGCTCCTGCATGCCCGTTTCCATCGCCTCTCGAAAGTGCTCAGGTTGGGTCTCGGAAAACGGCGGGAGACCGTGTGGATTGTTCCAGGGTTTCAGTAATGGGTTGTTGCTCATGGCTTCTGATAGTACATGCAAGCGGTTTCGAAAAACAATCGATAAACAATACTGCCATTATCTGTTATGATCTTCCCATCATGAAACAGGCAATCATTTACACCAAAACAGACGAAGCGCCGGCTCTTGCCACGTATTCCCTGCTTCCCATCATTCAGCGCTTTGTGAAGCCCGCCGGAATACGGGTTGAGACCCGCGACGTGTCGCTCGCCGGGCGTATTCTGGCTCAGTTTCCCGAGCTCCTCTCCGAAGAGCAACGCGTCCCCGACGACCTTTCGGAGCTCGGCAGCCTCGTAAGCGAGCCGGATGCAAACATCATTAAACTTCCGAATATCAGCGCATCGCTTCCACAGCTCCGCGCGGCTATCACCGAGCTTCAGGAACAGGGCTATCCGGTCCCCGATTACCCGGACGCACCTGCGTCGGACGCCGAGCGTGACGCACGAACACGCTACGATCGTGTGAAAGGAAGCGCGGTGAATCCGGTCCTCAGAGAGGGAAACTCCGATCGCCGGGCGCCGAAGGCAGTCAAGGAGTTTGCACGCATGTTTCCTCATTCCATGGAGCCGTGGAGTCCGGAGTCCAGGTCACACGTTGCCAGCATGAATCGGGGAGACTACTTCGAGACCGAGCGGTCGGCGACGATAGACCGGGATACGGTCGCTACGATACGCCATCGGGCTGCTGACGGAACGGTACAGGTCCTGAAACAGGAACTCCCGTTACAGACCGGCGAAATCATTGACGCGGCGGTTCTGAGTCGCAAAGAGCTTCGCGCGAGCGTCGCCCGCGAGATACAGGATGCAAAGGATAAGGGCATACTGTTTTCGGTTCATCTCAAGGCGACCATGATGAAAGTCTCAGACCCCATCATCTTCGGTCACGTGGTATCGGTGTTTTTTTCAGATGTGTTCGAGAAGCATGCGGAGGCGTTCAGCAGGCTCGGTGTACACCCGAACAATGGCCTCGGAGACCTGTACGCGCGCATAGAGCAGCTGCCCTTGCAGGATCAGCAGGCGATACGCGACGATATAAGCGCGTGTTTCCAGAAGGGGCCTGCGGTTTCTATGGTTGACTCCGACCGCGGGATCACGAATTTCCACGTGCCAAGCGACTTTATCATCGATGCGACCATGCCCGCGGCTATCAGAAATGGCGGTAAGAGCTGGGCGCCGGACGGGTCAGCACAGGACACAAAGTATCTCATTCCCGATCGATCGTACGCCGGCGTGTATCAGGTGGTCATGGACGACTGCAGGAAGCACGGTGCCTATGACCCGGTCACCATGGGGAGCGTGTCGAATGTCGGACTCATGGCACAGAAGGCCGAGGAATACGGATCACACGACAAGACCTTTGAAGTCAGTGTAGCGGGGACGGTGGAAGTGGTGCTCGACTCTGAGGAGGTCATACTTTCCCGCTCCGTCGAGGAAGGTGACATTTTTCGCATGTGTCAGGTCAAGGATGCGCCGGTACGCGACTGGGTCAGACTGGCCGTTGAGCGGGCCCGCGCGACCGGGGCTCCGGCGGTGTTCTGGCTTGACTCACACCGTGCACACGATGCCGAGCTGATTCGCAAGGTCGAGCGGTATCTGCCTGAACACGACACCGACGGCCTTGAGATATTGATCATGCCTCCTGCAGAGGCAACGCAGTTTTCGGTTGACCGGATCCGGCAGGGACTCGACACGGTATCAGTGACCGGCAACGTATTGCGCGATTATCTGACCGACCTGTTTCCTATTCTCGAACTGGGCACGAGCGCCAAAATGCTCTCTATAGTTCCGCTCATGAACGGAGGTGGGCTCTTTGAGACCGGGGCGGGAGGATCCGCACCCAAGCATGTGCAGCAGATGGTACGGGAAGGCCACTTACGCTGGGATTCTCTCGGAGAGTTTCTGGCTCTCGCGGTATCGCTTGAGCATCTCGCAAAAACCTTCGACAACGCGGGGGCAGCGCTCCTCGGAACGACACTCGACAGCGCCACCGCCGAGCTTCTGAAGAACGGGAAGTCGCCGAAACGCAAGGTTGGAGAGCTCGATAACAGGGGGAGTCACTTTCACCTCGCGCTGTACTGGAGTATGGCGCTGGCCGAGCAGGCTCAGGACCCGTCCCTGAAGAAGGTATACACGGATCTTGCAGCGCAACTCGCCTCGTCGAGCGAAGATATCCTGCATGAACTGACAGCAGCGCAGGGAAAGCCGGTTGATCTTGGCGGGTATTTCCATCCCGACGATGCGAAAGCAGGCGCAGCCATGCGGCCGAGTCCGACGCTCAATGCAATCATTGATGCTCGCTGAGCAGGGCCCGAGCACACCGTAACGTTTTAAATGTGATGCATAGCTTTATTAAAGATCTATGCATCACAACAAAAAGCCTGATTTCACAATATAATTTCACGTACAGAATTAGAATTCTCGTTTAGTGGCAAATCTTGCTGAGCGTGGCAGTTTACACGGTTTACTTCGAATTGAACTTGTCGGAGTATTGAGTCCGTGAACTGCGAACGAATTCCTTCAAATGTAATATCAACGATCGGGAGGCATCCGTGGCTGCTAGCTTGCTGACTCCTGTCCTGTTCATGGTTGCCCTCGGCGGTGTCCTCGCCTTTGTCATCGCCATAGCGGTCCGGCGACTGTACGTCTACGAGGATCCCCGCATCGAAGAAGTCGAAGAGATGCTCCCGTCCGTAAACTGCGGCGCGTGTGGATATGCGGGCTGTCGAGCCTTCGCCGAAGCGGTGGTAAAGGGGGATGCACCTCCGTCAAAGTGCACCGTCAATACCGCCGAAGCCAATCAGGGAATCGCCGAACATCTCGGAGTCGACGCAGGAACACAGGAAAAAATCGTAGCCAGACTCGCCTGCGCGGGCGGAAAGCACGTTGCGAAGATGCGCGCCCGCTACGAAGGCATGAGCTCGTGTACCGCGGCAGTGGTATCGGGCGGTGGCGGTAAAGCCTGTGCGTGGGGATGCCTTGGTCTTGGAGACTGCGAGGTGTCGTGTACCTTCGACGCGATACACATGAACGAGTACGGCCTTCCGGTTGTGGACGTCGACAAGTGCACCGCGTGTAACGACTGCGTAGTCGCGTGTCCGCTGGATCTCTTCAGTCTTCACCCTGTGAGTCACAAGCTCTGGGTTGCCTGCAAGAACCTCGAAGAAGGGGACAGAGCCCTCGACGTCTGTGAAGTCGCGTGCAACGCCTGTGAGCGCTGTGCGGTGGACGCTCCGGGTGGTCTGATCCGCATGCACAACAATCTTCCGGTGGTCGATTACACGAAGAACGAGCTCGCCACACCGATGCCAACCGAACGCTGCCCGACGGGTGCAATCGTCTGGCTTGAAAAAGACAAGATAATCAAAGGCGCCGCCGCCAAAAAAATAGTACGAAAAAGCGCACTGCCCATTCAGGGTGAGTGATAGAGAATCAGGATAAGGAAGAAGCAATGAGCAAGAAGAAAGACGTTACGGCGAAATATCCCGGTCTTCCCGATGCAGTTGACGGCAATACCGCCGTCATTATGTGTGAGCGTGAGTCAAGCGACGCCGCCGGCGCGTATCCCATCACGCCGTCCACCCAGATGGGTGAGTACTGGGCAGAGGCGACTGCCGCCGGACACATCAATATCTCGGGCCGGCCGCTGATTTTCGTGGAGCCGGAAGGTGAACACGCTGCCGCAGCCGTTACAGCCGGTATGTCCATGAGTGGCCTCAGAGCCAGTAACTTCTCTTCCGGTCAGGGAATAGCGTACATGCACGAGTCGCTGTACCCGGCGGTCGGTAAGCGCCTCCCCTACATTCTGAACGTGGGCTGCCGTGCAATCACGAAGTCAACGCTGAACGTACACGCAGGTCATGATGACTATCACCTCATGGACGACACCGGGTTTTTTCAGGTCATGGCGAAAGACGCACAGGGTGCAGCCGACCTGAACATCATTTCCCGCAAGATTGCCGAGTTGTCTCTGACTCCGGGCGCTGTCGGGCAGGATGGATTTCTTACCACCCACCTGATTGAGACACTTCGCATTCCGGAACGCGAACTGATTGCGGAGTTTCTTGGGAAACCCGAAGACATGATCGACTGCCCAACTCCGGGCCAGCGCATCGCCTACGGTGAGAAACGCCGCCGCGTGCCCATTCTCTGGGACGTCGATAACGCCGTGCTCGCCGGTGGCGTGCAGAACCAGGACGCGTACATGCAGTCTGTCGCTGCGCAGCGCCCGTATTTCTTTGATCACATCAAGGACCTCACCGAACAGTGCATGGCCGAATACGCCGAACTGACCGGACGTCGTTACGAGCGGGTCATGACCTACCGCTGCGACGATGCGGAATACATCATTATGGGGCAGGGTAGCGTGATCGGGACCGCCGAGGCGGTTGCCGACTATCTCCGTGAAACCCGCGGAATCAAGGTTGGAGTCATCAACCTTGTCATGTGGCGCCCCTTTCCGAGCGATCTGATCGGAAAGCTCCTGAAGGGTCGCAAGGGAGTCACCGTACTCGAACGCCTTGACCAGCCACTCGCCGAAGACCTTCCGATGATGCGCGAGATTCGAGCAACCGTCAGCAAGTGTCTCGAGAACGGTGCCGCTGCGGGTGGCAAGAACGCGAAAGTGCCCTACGCAGGCTACGAAACCTACGCAAAGATGACCGATGCTTCGCCCCTGTACTCAGGTTCCTTCGGTATGGGAAGCCGGGACCTTCAACCCGAGGGCATCGTCGGTGCAGTCGAGAACATGCTCCCCGACGGAGCACGGAAGAAGTTCTTCTATCTCTCTATTGATTTCGTACACGAACACCCCTTTACTCCGAAACAGGAAATCTACAAGAAGCAGATTCTCGAAGCCTATCCGAACATCGCCGAGCTCAGTGTCCGGGGAAGCGAAAACCCGAATCTGCTGCCCGAAGGATCGATCACGGTGCGCATGCACTCGGTCGGAGGCTGGGGTGCAATTACCACCGGCAAGAACCTCGCGATCACGCTGTACGACCTTCTTGGATACGACATCAAGGCGAACCCGAAATACGGTTCAGAGAAGAAAGGTCAGCCGACGACTTACTACATGTCAGCGGCTCCGGAGCCCATTCGCATCAACTGTGAGTATAACTTCGTTGACGTGGTGCTCTCACCGGATCCGAACGTGTTCAGCCATTCCAACCCGCTGCTCGGTCTCAAGAAGGGTGGTGTGTTCATCATACAGAGTGAGCTCGAAGACGCGCAGGCCGTGTGGAAGACCATTCCTCCGACAAAACAGAAGTTCATCATCGAGAACGACATAAAGATCTTCTTCCTCGACGCATTCAAGGTCGCCAGGGAAGAGGCGAGCGATGTGGAACTCGAGTTGCGCATGCAGGGCAACGCCTTCCAGGGAGCCTTCTTCGCTGCGTCACCGCTCATGAGCAAGAGCAACTTCAACGAACAGACGCTGTTTGAAGCAATTCGAAGCCAGCTCGACAAGAAGTTCGGCGGTAAGGGTGCCCGGGTTGTCGAGGACAACCTGCGTGTTGTCCGCCGTGGATTCGACGAAGTCAGGGAAATCACCGAGAAGGAGATTACCCGCGATCGTGTCGACGCCAAGAAGACCCCGTCGCTTCCGGTCATGCTCAAGAACATGCCGGTCAGCGATGATCCCAAAACCGACATACACAGGTTCTGGGAGCAGACCGGGTCCTTCTACCTCGGCGGCAGACCGAACGACAACCTCGCCGATGCCTTCAACGCCATGAGCCTTATTCCGGCATCTACCGGTGTGTTCCGCGATATGACGAACATCCGATTCCAGCACCCTGAGTGGATACCGGAGAACTGTACCGCGTGCAGCGACTGTTTCACGGTCTGCCCCGACAGCGCCATCCCGGGTCTTGCCCTGAGCATAGGCGACGCCTTCGAAACGGCGATTGCTCGTGTTGAGCGCGCTGGTACCGAGACAAAGCATCTTCGCCGCGCGGTTCGCACGGTCGAGAAAAAGATGCGCGGATCAACCGAAGGTGCAAACGGCAGTGCAGTGGATGTCATGCCGCTCGTACACAAGGCGATCGCAGATACTATTGCCGAGACCGAGCAGGCCGAGCGTGCGGACGTTGAGCAGGAGTTCGCCCTTCTGAAAGAGACAATGGGGAACTTCAAGTTCGCCCTGACCAAACCCTACTACAATCAGAAAGAGAAGCAGGAGGCCGGAAGCGGTGGCCTGTTCGCAATCACGATAAACCCGGATACCTGCAAAGGCTGTAAGCTCTGCGTGGATGTCTGTGACGACGACGCACTTCGCATGGTCGACCAGACACCGGAAAGCGTCGACGTACTTCGCAAGGACTGGGATTTCTGGAAGGATCTGCCGACCACCAAGCCCGAGTTTATGCGCATAGACGACATAAACGAAAAAATCGGTGCGCTTGAGACCCTGCTTATGGACAAGACGGCCTACCAGTCCATGGTCTGTGGCGACGGCGCGTGTACCGGGTGTGGCGAGAAATCGACCCTTCATATCTTTACCGCAACGATCACGACGCTTATGCAGAAACGGGTCAAGGAGCACGTAACGTACCTTGGCGACCTCATCGATAAACTCGAACAGCACGTCCGCACGAAGCTGTCTGCGTCCGTTGACATTGGCGATATCGCCCGTATTCAGCAGGTCTTGCGTTCACACCGTGACAGCGATCTGAACCTCTCGGCCCTCGCGGGTGAACTCGACAAGGGTAGCGCAGGCGACCCGATCGACCAGGAGTGGCTCGAATGGGTGACGGGTGTCATTCAGAAGCTCAAAGACCTGAAGTGGAGCTACGAGGTTGGAACCACGAAGAACGGTCGAGCGAATCTCGGATTCATAAACTCCACAGGGTGCAGCTCGGTCTACGGGTCAAGCTTCCCCTACAACCCCTATCCCTTCCCCTGGGCCAACCACCTGTTCCAGGATGCGCCATCGGTCACGCTCGGTGTCTTTGAGGGCCACATGGTCAAAATGGCCGACGGCTTCAAGGCGATCAGGAAGGCCGAGGCGGAACTGGAAGGAAAGGAAAGCTACGAGACAATCGACGAGTCCCTGACCTACTTCAACTGGAACAAGTTCACAGACGAAGAATACCTTCTCTGTCCGCCCGTAGTTGCAGTCGGTGGAGACGGAGCCATGTACGACATTGGCTTCCAGAACCTCTCCCGCGCGCTCATGGCCGGCCGACCGGTCAAGGTGCTCATACTCGACACCCAGGTGTACTCGAATACCGGTGGCCAGGCGTGTACCTCAGGGTTCATGGGTCAGGTTTCCGACATGGCGCCGTACGGAAAGGCGTGGCATGGTAAGACCGAATCCCGTAAGGAGATCAGTCTCATTGCCGCGGCGCACCGGACCGCCTTTGTCCATCAGTCTAATGTCTCGAACTACACGCACATGATCGAAGGATTCATCGACGGGCTGAACGCGCGACGACCGGCACTCTTTAATGTCTACGCGGTCTGTCAGCCGGAGCACGGAGTGGCGGATGACGCGACCTACTCACGAAGCAAGCTGGCACTCGAGTCACGGGCCTATCCCATTCTTACCTTCAATCCTGCGAACGGAACATCCTGGGAAGATTGCCTGAATCTTGACGGCAACCCGGACGTGGACGAGGACTGGCCGGTCTATAACCTCGAGTATCAGGACGAAGACGGGAACAAGCAGAGCATGGAACTGCCCATGACCTTTGCGGACTTCGCCGTCGGCGAAGGTCGGTTCCGGAAGCATTTCCGTGTCGCCCCGCGCGATACCTGGAATGACAACATGGTGCCGCTCGTTGACTTCATCGATCTCGAGGCGGATGAGCGTGAGGATCTGTATCCCTACGTGTGGGCGGTCGACAAGAAGAACCGTCTGATTCGGGTACTCGTATCATCCGAGCTCGTCGCATCAACTGAAGAGCGCCGCGATTTCTGGCGAACGCTCAAGTCGCTTGCAGGCCTTGCCGACCGTGTCGATCCCGAACAGATCGCCGATCAGGTCCGTGCCGAAACGGCTCAGAAGCTCGCAGCCGGACTCATGCAGATGCTCGGCGGAGACGCCAGTGCCCTCGCACTGACCGAAAACCTCGGTGGAATGCCCGCGTCCAGCGGAGGCGGCGGACCGGCACCGGAAGGCTACGAGCCCGTCTGGATTGACCGACCCGAATGTACCTCCTGTGACGAGTGCATCAACATCAATCCGAAGATTTTTGCCTACGACGACGAGAAGAAGGCCTACGTGAAGGATCCGAAGGGAGGACCGTTTAAGGACATCGTGCGGTCCGCCGAGAAATGCACGGGACGGTGCATACATCCCGGCACTCCGTTCAATCTGAACGAGAAGGACATAGACAAGTGGGTGAAGCGCGCCGAGAAGTACCAATAGGATTACAATGAGCAGCACCGCACATACGTTCCGGCCGTTGAGTATCTTCCGTAAGAGTTTTTCCCAGGGGATACACCCGGCCGAGAACAAGCACTACACCGAACACAAGCCTATCGAACGGCTTCCCTTTCCGAGCGAGCTCTACGTGCTGCTTTCGCAGCACGCGGGCAAGCCGGCTGTCCCCCTGGTCAAACCCGGCCAGGAGGTCGTTCGCGGGGAGCCTATTGCGCGCGCCGACGGCTTCGTTTCTGCGCCTCTGCACGCACCCGCGACCGGGGTCGTAAAGCGTATCGATCTGGTGCCGACCTCCAAGGGTCCGAGAAAAGAGGCGATGGTCATACAGGTCTATCCGGGCGAGACACAGGAAGTTCTCTACGGACAGGACCGGGACATTGAGGCCATGTCGAAGCAGGAGCTGATACAGGCTGTGCAGGACTCGGGTCTTGTCGGGCTTGGAGGCGCGGCCTTTCCGACCCACGTAAAACTGTCGCCGCCCGAAGGGCACGTGATCGACACCGTACTTATTAACGGCTGCGAGTGCGAGCCCTACCTGACCACAGACCAGCGACTCATGATCGATCAGGCAGCTGATCTGGTTGAAGGCACGAAGATACTCATGAAAATCCTCGGCGCACCGCGTGCAATCATCGGCACCGAGGACAACAAGATTGAGTCCGCCGAGGCGATACGGAAGGTACTCCCGGCAGACGGAACCATTACCGTGCAGGTCGTCCGGACGAAATATCCGCAGGGTGCCGAGAAGATGCTCGCGAAAGCGCTCGTCAATCGGGAAATACCGTCGGGGCAGTATCCGTCTTCGGTTGGTCTTGCCGTATTCAACGTCGCGACAACGGTAGAACTCGGTCAGCTCCTGCCCAAAGGGCAGGGCGTCATTGAGCGGGTAGTCACGATCACCGGCCCCGGCGTCGACAAACCGGGCAATTACATCGTGCCGATAGGCACGCCGTTGCGCTTTATCATGAAAAAGCTCGGGTACGAGGGGAGTGCGAAGCATCTCATTACCGGTGGCCCGATGATGGGTGACACGGTTTCGTCCCTTGATGTTCCGATTACCAAGGGTTGTGGCGGGTTTCTGGTTCTGACCCCGCAGCAGTTCGAAGAAAACACGCTCTCCGAACGCTTTCCCTGCATATCCTGCGGCAGCTGTGTCGATGCGTGTCCCATGCATCTGAACCCCGCCCAGCTCGGCAAACTTGCTGCGAAGCGCATGTACCTCGAAATGGACAAGTATCATCTCTTTGACTGCTTTGAATGCGGCTGCTGCAGTTACGTCTGTCCGGCAGGAATACCGCTGGTGCAGTACTTCCGGGTATCCAAGAAGATGAACCGGGAAATGAAGGCGGCAGCACCATGAGTCAGGCAGCAGCAGCATCAATCGAACTGAGAACGTCTCCGCATCTTCGCAGTCCGAAGACCGTAGACGTCATTATGCGAAATGTCGTCTACGCGCTTCTGCCGATCTGTGCCTTCGCCGTGTGGAACTTTGGTCTCAGCGCGCTGGCGCTGATCGTCGTCTGTACGGGTGTCGCCGTTCTGACCGAGCATGTCTACTGTGTGCTCGTAAAGAAGCCGACGACCGTCGGAGACTGGAGTGTCGTAATCACTGGCATACTCGTAGCCCTGATCCTCCCTCCGGCGCTTCCGCTGTGGATGGCTGCGGTAACCAGCTTCATATCCGTCGCGCTCGGCAAGATTTTTTTCGGCGGACTCGGGTACAACGTCTTTAACCCGGCCCTCGTGGGACGCGCGTTTTCACAGGTGGCCTTTACGCTGCCTATGACAACCTGGACCCCGGCTCAACTTCCAGGGCGCTTCGTCGAGTTCATTCCAACGAGCCTCACGATTCCTTTCCTGGAACCGGGAAGTCTTCAGGGCTGGCTGTCAAACGTCGCCCCCGACGGCTGGACCGGCGCTACACCGCTACAGCTCATGAAATCCGAGCAGATAGGCACCGAGGCGTCTCAGCTCCTGTTCGGCACGATTGCCGGGTCTACCGGAGAGACGGCGGCTGTTCTGATTCTGGTCTGCGGGCTGTATCTGGCTGTCAGAAAGATGATGAACTGGCGGATCACCTTCAGCATACTTGTGACGGCCGCACTCTTTTCATGGCTGTTCCATCTGATCAATCCGTCACAGTATCCCGACCCGATCTTTATGCTCGGCGCAGGAAGCCTCATGCTCGGTGCCGTGTTCATGGCTACCGACATGGTCAGCAGTCCGGAGACGCGACTCGGGGTCTGGGTGTACGGGATATTCATAGGAATAATGGTCGTTGTCATACGCCTGTTCGGCGGACTGCCGGAGGGAGTCATGTACGCGATACTGCTTGGAAACGCTGCTTCGCCGCTGATCAGTCGGGTCACGCAACCGAAGACCTACGGCGCGGTTCGCAAGAGTCGAAAACAGGCAAAGGAGGGTGCATAGCATGAGTCAGCAACCGACACCACCACCGATGCCCTCACCGATCCGTCTCGTTCTCACTCTTGCCCTGATCGCAATGCTGTCAGGGGTGACTGTGGTGTTTGCCTATCAGATTACGCTCGAACCGATAGCACGGAATCACCGGCTGGCGCTCGAACGCGCCGTGTTCGAAGTGCTGCCCGGAGCAGTTGAACGGGCAAACTTCCTCGTGGAGGGAGATTCCCTCTCAGCGCTGTCCGACGACGAAGGTGATCGCGCCAACGTGTACGCTGGCTACGACGAAGACGGCGATCTCATCGGCGTGGCCATGGAGGGCTCTGCCCGCGGCTACGCAGACAACGTCCGGGTCCTGTACGGGTATTCCCTGGAAGATGAGTGCATCATCGGCTTTACGGTGCTGCAGAGTTCAGAAACGCCGGGACTCGGAGAAAAAATCGGAAGCGATCCGGCTTTCCTCGCCAATTTTGAGTGTCTTGACGTCCGGTTGAACGACGCGGGTACCGATCTGGCAAACCCGATTCGGACCGTCGGTCCCGGCGAGGGGGCCGAACCCTGGGAGATAGACGGGATAGCCGGTGCGACAGTCAGTTCGCAGGCCGTCGGTCGGGCTCTGCGGGAAAGCGCGTCTCGCATGATTCCGGTGATACGCGAGCACGCGCAGCTGTTGACTGAGGAGAGAAACTGATGGCACCTGTATCAAACGGTGGAGACACGCCGCGCTTCGATAACCTCACCTCGGGGGTCTGGCGCGAGAACCCGGTCTTCATTACCCTGCTCGGTCTCTGTCCGTCCCTGGCGGTCAGCAACACGGCGGTAAACTCGCTTGCGATGGGTCTCGCGAGTGCCTTCGTGCTGCTTGGTTCTACGTTTCTGATTTCGCTTCTGCGCAACGCGATTCCGAAACAGGTGCGCATAGCCTCGTACATCATCATTATTGCGACCTTTGTGACGGTGGTCGACTACGCGATTCATGCGATCAGTCTCGAGCTGTACAACGCACTCGGTGCATTCATTCAGCTCATAGTCGTAAACTGCATGATTCTTGGACGCTGCGAGGCACACGCATCAAAGAACCGGCTTCCGAAGGCTATGGTAAACGCACTCGGTACCGGAGCCGGCTTCACGCTCGCGCTGTTCATGGTCGGATCGATACGCGAAATACTCGGCTTCGGCACGTTTTTTGGAGTGTCGCTCTTCGGGGCAAGTTTTCAGACCTGGGCCATTTTCATTCTACCGCCAGGTGGTTTTATCGTCCTGTCGCTCTGGCTGCTGCTCTTTTCGTACATCGAGCGCCGCCGGGCTGCGAACACCGGACACATAGCAGGAGGGGCACATGCAGCCTGACTCACTCTCGTTCATTTTCTTAAACGCGTTTCTTATCAATAACTTTGTCCTCGCACTGTTTCTCGGACTCTGTCCCTTTGTCGGTGTCTCGCAGAAGCTGGAGACTGCGGTTCCAATGGGCATAGCTGTCATAGTGGTCATGTTCGTCGCGTCGGTCTGTGCCTACGCGATAAACACCGTGCTTGTTCGCTTCGGCATCGAGTACCTGCGACTGATCAGTTACATCGCGGTAATCGCGTCGGCGGTGCAGCTCGTTGAAATGATCATCAAGAAATTCAGCCCGACGCTCTTCCGCATGCTCGGGATCTATCTGCCTCTGATAACGACCAATTGTGCAATTCTCGGCATGGCCCTGTTTCAGACCTTTAACGATTACAGCTTCGGGCAGAGCCTGATTTACAGTCTCGGTGCAGGCGCCGGGTTCACACTCGCGCTGACACTCATGGCCGGACTTCGGGAGAAGTTACAGCTTGCGAACCTGCCGGATTCGGCGACCGCCGCAGCCATCTCATTCATGCTCGCCGGGCTCCTTTCACTGACCTTTATGGGCTTCGCAGGCCTCGGGAGCTGACATGGATTTTTTAACACATTACGCGATAGGAACCGGACTGATACTCGCCGTACTACTCGGTTGGGTAGGAGTGCAGCACTGGTACCGACAATACGCCGCACGGCATCCGGAGTACGGTCCTGCACGGGAGTGCATGGGCTGTGGGATGGCGTGCAGCTGTGACACATCAAACGACAGGGATAGAGGAGAACACACATGAAAACAACAGAATACGATATCAGTCATCCATATGTAGCAACGGTAAAGACCAGCGAACGCATTACCCCGCCCGGCGCGGAAGAAGTGCGTCATATCGTACTGAACATACCCGATGCGACCTTCAGCTATGTCGAGGGGCAGAGCATTGGCGTGCTCGCTCCGGCGCCGAAAGACTTCGGGAACGAAAACCATTTCCGGCTCTATTCGATTGCGAATGCCCGGGAAGGCGAAAACGATGATCTTGCCGAAATCGCGATTGCGGTGCGCCGGTGTTTCTACATCGACGAGATTTCCGGAGAACGGTACCCTGGAGTTGCGTCGAACTTTCTCTGCGACCGGGGTCCCGGCGACGAGATCAGGATCGCGGGTCCCTACGGACGGCAGTTTCAGGCACCGCGCGATAACACCTGCAATATTCTCATGATTGGTGTCGGTACGGGTATTGCGCCGTTCCGGGCCTTCATGAAGCATATTTACGGCGAAAAGAAGGAATGGAAGGGCCAGGTCAGGCTGTTCTACGGAGCCCGCACCGGTATGGAGCTGCTCTACATGAACGACAAGAAGAACGACCTTGCCAATTATTACGATCAGGAGACCTTCAAGGCTTTCGAAGCGCTCAGCAGCAGGCCACACCTGGACTCCGAACCGGATATCGAAACAGCGATCAAGGAAAACGCGAAGGAAGTCTGGTCACTCATAGAGGATCCGAAGACCTACATTTATGTCGCCGGTCTTTCATCGCTCGAGAAGAAACTCGACGCGGTGATCTCGGGCATGGCTGGTTCGGAAGAAGCCTGGCAGCAGAAAAAGCAGGAACTTATACAGAGTCATCGCTGGTCAACGTTGCTCTACGATTGAAGCCGTGGGACAATAGAGCCCCAGGAGGTGTTCCATGAGCGATCAGACCTACGCTATTGAGCCTTCTTCCGGTCCGACGATTCGTCAGCCGAGTGAAGACGATGTACGGTCTATTGTTGAACGGGTTGGTCAGGATCTCGAACACTGTATCCTTACAATCCCGGGTGGTGACATTCTGCAGACGACCGGTGAATACGGTAAACTCTGGTTCCAGTATGCGGATGCGACGGGCATGTATACCTGCACGGCAGATTCCATGCCCAACGCCGAAGTCGCGCGGGTCTTTGACGAAGCGCTTCGCGGAGATTTCTCCTGGAAACAGCGGTACTCGTTCGAGCGCGAAGAGCTGCCCGAAACCGCCGAAGCGGAAGGCGAACGAACGCCAGGCTCTGGTGAATCCGCGTTTGGCGGCTTCACTGGCGCCGGCGGTATGTTCGCAGCAGTCGGCATGGGCTCTATGGCCAGACGCGCGGCCCGTGGCCGCATGGGTCGCGGCGGGGTCAGAATTGGCCCGAATGGCATCAGAGTCGGCCGCGGTTTCGGCCGACGGCGCTACGGACGCAGATCCGGTATGCTCGGGATCGTTCTGTCGCTCGTCCATATGTTCATGAGGCGCAGACGATAGGTGGCAGGAGCAGACTCCCGATCGCGGCCGAACGTTCTCGTCATAATGGCGGACGATCACGCCCAATGGGCATCCGGCTGCTACGGGAACCGTGAAATACGCAGTCCGACAATCGACTGGCTTGCAGAACGCGGTGTTCGCATGGCGAACGCAATGACGGTGACCCCGGTGTGCTCGCCCGCACGGGCGTGTTTCTGGACCGGACGGTATCCGTCGCAGCACGGTATGCATGACTATCTCGGAAGCGGAGCGTATCGTGACCCACCCTGGCTCGAAGGTGAAGTCTTCCTCGGGGAGATCCTCGCACAGGCCGGGTACCGCTGTGGTTTCTTCGGTAAATGGCATTGCGGAATGCCCGAGACACCGCGCTCCGGATTCGAAGACTGGTTCTGCATCGGGCGGCGTACCGGTCCGCACGCGGGGCTGCAACGCTACGATCATAACGGCTCTGTTCACGAAGAGTGGGGATATCAGACCGATACGACGACGCGGGCTGCGTTGCGGTTTCTCGAGACCGATGATCCCGATCGGAGGCCCTTCTTTGCCTTCGTCGGTCCGGTGGCAACACATTCTCCCTACGAACATCATCCTGAACGTCTCGTCGACGCGTACCGGCTAAGCACCTTTGAAGACATCCCGGCAGGCGAGCACTATGACGCCGGTTCGCTGGCCGGCGAAGGTCGCTACGCCCGGCAGCCGGATCGGCGCGAGCTCCAGGCTCAGTACTACGCCGCGGTAAGCGAGATCGACGAATCGGTCGGACGTCTGGTGGACTCGCTCGAGCAGCGCGGGGAACTCGAGAATACGCTGATCGTGTATACTTCAGATCATGGACTGAACGCCGGACACCATGGCCTGTTCGGGAAAGGAAACGCCACGCGACCTCTGAACATGCTCGAAGAGTCGATCCGCATCCCCATGATCTTCTCCGGCTGGCGTGGTCTGGCGTCGGGTCAGGTTCGGGCCGAGTTTATGGACCACACAGACCTCTTTCAGACCCTGTGTGAGCTCGCCGGAGCTACTCCGCCCGGAGATCGCGTCTTTCCGGGCCGAAGCGCCGTAGCGATGCTGGTCGGCGGTGGAGCTCCCCCGTCCTGGAAGGAGTTTCAGGCTGGCGAGTACGGAGATCTCCGCATGATCCGTTCGCGAACGCACAAGCTGATCCGGCGGCACGGCAGAGGAAACGACGAGCTGTACGACCTTGACCGTGACCCGCGTGAACAGGATAACGTACTGGAGCGGGCCGAAAACGCCGGTATCGTACAGATACTCGACCAGGCGCTTGAGCAGGCCTTCGCCTGTGCGGCTGACTCTCCGCAGTCGGGGCTGCGGGTAGCCGAATTGAGGTCGCACAACGAGGTGGAAGCCTGGCGCGAAACACAGGGAGTAGAGAGCGTATGACAGCAAAGTGGTTACTGTTTTCAATAGGTGGGCTTATTCTGATCGGTGCCGGAGTGAGCATCACCGGTGAAGCAATCATACTGAAACAGGGTGCCGAATCGGTCGGGGACTGGTTCTGGATGGGAACGCTCGGTCTGATAGTCCTCAACAGCGGGGTGAGCGTGTTCGGACAGGGCGTTGTGACGCGGGTTCGAATGCTGACAGACCGATCGTGACCAGGGCGGTCAGTTGCTTCCGAATGCGCGGCTGATTCCTTTCTCAAGCTCGATCAGCAGAAATGCCCCAAGGCCTGCTGCGGCGATAAGTGCCCAGTATGCAGCCGGAACGGGCGCGGTGCCGAAGAGCGTGTTCATGAACGGAAGGTAGGTGAATCCGAGCTGCAGCAGAATGAGCACACCGGTGAGGCCGAGCGCAAGCCGGTTTTCGAAGAGCCGCCTGCTGATGCTCGACTCGTACAGTTTCCGGCACGTAAACAGATAGAAGGTGTGAGCGACCACGAGCATATTCACTGCTGTCGTACGCGCTACCGCAAGGTCGGTCCCTTCCATTCCCGACTCGTACAGGAGCGCGAATGCGGCAAAGGTCAGTCCTCCGCTGATGATGGACACGAAGACGACCCGTCTGAAGAAGCCTGCACCGAGTATAGGCTCGTCCGGAGCCCGGGGTGGCCGCTGCATGACCTTCCGCTCCATCGGCTCAACGGTCAGCGCGAGGGCGAGCGTTACAGCCGAGACCATGTTGACCCACAGGATCTGTACCGGACTGATCGGAAGTGTCAGGCCGAGGAGGAGGGCGACGATAATCACCGCAGCCTCCGCACCGTTTGCCGGGAGCAGATAAAGAATGGTCTTGCGAATGTTGTCGTAGATCGTGCGGCCTTCCTCGACGGCGTGCACGATCGTTGCGAAGTTGTCATCGGCGAGTACCATTTCCGCGGCTTCTTTTGTTACTTCCGTTCCCTTGATACCCATGGCGATTCCGATGTCGGAGTTTTTCAGCGCGGGCGCGTCATTGACACCATCGCCGGTCATCGCGACGAGGTTCCCGTGTTCCTGCAGGGCTTTTACGAGGCGCAGCTTGTGCTCCGGGCTTGTACGCGCGAACACGCTGTGATTCTGTACCGCCTTGAGCAGATCATCATCATCCATGGATTCGATGCTCGCGCCGACCACCGGTTCGACCTCGCTCTCAATGCCGAGTTTCTCCGCTATTGCTCCGGCCGTTATCGAGTGATCACCGGTAATCATGATAACGCGGATGCCTGCCTCGTGGCATTCAGTAATGGCCTGCACGACCTCGTCGCGCGGCGGGTCGATGATTCCGACGAGTCCGAGGAAGGTAAACCCTTCCTTGAGGTCCTCGTGTTCAATACTGCCGGTTGAAGAGGACTCTTCCCGTACGGCGAGTGCGAGGACACGCTCGCCACGGCCGGCAACTTCGTCGACCCGTTTTTTCCAGGCGTCGATATCCAGGTCGCTTGTGCCGGATTCGTCCATCTGCTGTGAGCAGCGTTCGAGTATCCGCTCGGGAGCGCCCTTCAGGTAGATCTTCGTTCCGTCTTCGGTCTTATTGAGGGTCGCCATGTACTTGTGCTCCGACTCGAAGGGGACGGAGTCGCGGCGTTCAGGCTCCCAGTCGCCCAGGCTTCCCTTGTGCGCGAGGGTAATGAGCGCTCCTTCGGTCGGTGCGCCGTCAACTTCCCACGCGTCTTCCTCATTCTGCGTGATCGAGCTGTCGTTGCAGGCCTTTCCGCATCGCAGCAGTTCCGACACGGCTGCCGGGAGTTGCGTGTCAGCGTCGGAATCGGAAGCGCCATCCTGATTGGACGGAGCAATGCGCCCTTTCGGCTCGTACCCCGTACCGCTGACGTCGAACTCGCCGCCTGCTGTCTGTACGGTAACCACGGTCATTTCGTTGCGCGTGAGCGTTCCGGTTTTATCCGAGCAGATGACACTGACTGATCCGAGTGTTTCAACCGCAGGGAGTTTGCGGATGATTGCATTCCGGCGTGCCATGCGCTGTACACCGAGCGCGAGGGTGATAGTCAGAATCGCGGGCAAGCCTTCGGGAATCGATGCGACGACGATACTGATGGCCGCGAGAAACATCTCTTCAAGCGCGAAGTCCTGAACGAGGTAGCCGAATGCAAAGAATCCGCCGGCCAGGGCCAGAATTACGACCGAGAGTATGGTTCCGAAGCGGTCGATCTTCTGAATAAGCGGTGTAGTCCGTTCCGCCGCTTCAGAGATCATGGTGTTGATTTTCCCGATTTCCGTGTCGGCACCGGTAGCTACGACGATGCCCTGCGCTTCGCCGTAGGTCACGGTAGTCCCGGAAAACCCGAGGCAGGTACGGTCGCCGAGGGCAGCGTCTTCATCAACAGGATCTGTCTGCTTCTCTACTCCCTCGGATTCTCCGGTGAGCGCAGCTTCTTCGATGCGAAGACTCTTGACCCTGATAAAACGGATGTCCGCAGGAATACGGTCACCTGACTTTATGTTCACGAGGTCACCCGGAACGAGCTGCTCTGCGTCCACGGTCTCACGTTCTCCGTCGCGAATGACGTTTGCCTCGAGCGAAAGCATGCCCTTGATACTCTCGAGTGCTTTCTCGGCCTTGCCTTCCTGTATGAAGCTGACGGTCACGTTGATCAGCACGACCGTTAAGATCACGATGGCCTCCATCCACTCGCCGAGAAACCCGGCTATGACAGCTGCTGCAATCAGAAGGTAGATCAGCACGTTATGGAACTGTGAAAAGAAGCGTGACAGGGGGCCGCGTTTCTGCTTATCCGGCAGTCTGTTAAGGCCGAACTCCTCAAGCCGCGTCTCTGCAACCTTTTGTGAGACGCCGGATTCCCGGTCACTCTCCAGGTTTTCGATAATCGCGTCGATATTTTGCGTGTGCCATACCGTGTTCATAGATACACCCTATAGATATTCCCAGTGTTCCCTATTACCATACGGATATACAGAAGATTATTCCATAATCTGGAGCTGATTTTGAGATCGCGAAAACCAGGCCCACAGCATGACGGACCGATCATGCGTGTTTTCAGTATTATTACGCGTCTGTTTCTTATTGCCGTATACAGGACGATAGGAAACACGGTACGGATTGTCGACAATCCCATACGCGAGGTGCGTAAGTATCATCGCCAGGGCCGGCGCGTGATCTTTGCGCTGTGGCACGAGTACTCGGTCGTCGGGATATTCTGGTACAGGCACAGGCACGGGTCGGCTCTGGTTGCGAACTCCTGGAAGGGAGATGTTCTCGGAAACGTCCTTCGCCACTTTGGCACACAGGATTTTCGCGCCCGGGATGAGAAGAGGCCGTTGAATAAGGCTCAGGGCATACTCGGGTTTGTGAAGTATCTCCGGGACGGACACGACGGAAGCATAACCGTTGACGGACCCTTCGGTCCGGCACGACGGGGTAAGCCCGGCATCCTGCAGATTGCCGCGAAAACGGGGCATCTGATTGTACCTGTCGGGGCATATTTCAGTCATTCGCTGAAGGTACGTGGAAGATGGGACGACTACCGCATACCCATCCCCTTCGGTCGTCTGCATATCGTCCTTGGTGATCCGATCGAAGTGCCGTCAGACTACCGGTCGCGCGAACAAGAGCTGCTTGAGCAACTGGACTCGGCTACAAACGAGGCCGAAGAACGGGCAAAACGCGCTGCGAAGACCTACTGGAAAAGACGGCGGGCCTAGAGGGCAGGCTGCTTGAGCGAACTCACGAAACTCTAATATAGTTCCCACAATGGTCTGGTTACTCACCGTACTCATCCGCTCAGTCGTACTGTCCATGTACAGACTGATCGGTGCTTCCATACGCATCATCGACGATCCCATCGATCGCTTCAGGCGATATCGCCGACAGGGGACCCGGGTTATCTTCGGGGTCTGGCATGAGTATTCCGTTGTCGGCATCTACTGGTATCGTCACAAGGGCGGATCAGCGCTGGTCGAAGACTCCTGGCGAGGTGACGTGCTGGCATACATCCTGAACCATTTCGGGTTCATGGATTTTCGCATCAGCTCCAGGAACAGGCCAAAAAAGAGTGCCCGGGGGGTGCTCGGATTTATTCGATATCTCAAGAAAGGCCATGACGGGACTATAGCAATGGACGGTCCGCTCGGGCCGGCGCGTGTTCCGAAACCCGGTATTATTCACATTGCAGGAAAAAGCGGTAACGTCATCGTTCCCGCCGGGGCATGGTTCAGCCACTCGATTACGTTTCGCAAGCGGTGGGACAACTACCAGATTCCGCTTCCGTTTGCGAGACTGCATCTGCATTTCGGCGAGCCGATTGTGATTCCCCCTGATTATCGGTCCCGTGAGGCCGAGCTGCTCGAGCAGGTCAGACGCGCAACCGACGAGGCGGCCGCCCTCGCAGAACACAAGGGTCGAACCTACCGTCGTCGCCGGGGCGCTTGACACTGGCGGCCAATGCGTACTTTATATTAAGTACTAATCCGCTACGCACTCCGTTTGAGAGTTACTCCTGACGAGGAAGTGCGTTTTCACACTCCCTCAAAGGATATCTATGTCAGACACTTTGTTCTCTGATCTCGGCCTCAGCCGGGATATACTGTCGTCAGTCGAGGCCTGCGGTTACGGCGCGCCGACTGAAGTACAGACCCGTACCATTCCCTTCCTGCTTTCAGGCCGGGACATACTCGCTACAGCGCAAACCGGTGGTGGAAAGACCGCATCGTTTGTGCTCCCGATTATTCAAATTCTCTCAAGCGACGGACGTCAGACCGCACACGACGGGGTAAAGGCAAGCAGAAAGGGCGATCGACGTCAGGCACAACCGAGAGCGCTGATAATCGCTCCCACGCGTGAACTTGCCGAACAGATCTTTGCCAGCGTCGCTACCTATGGAAAGCACTCCAGCGTGACGTCGGCGGTCGTGTTCGGCGGCGCATCGAAGCACGTGCAGGCTCGCGAGCTTTCGCGTCAGCCTGACATGCTCATCGCTACTCCCGGCCGACTTCTTGATTTCATTCAGGACCGGGCAATTGACCTGTCACAGGTTCGATACCTGGTGCTCGACGAAGCCGATCGCATGCTCGATATGGGCTTCCTGCCGGACGTACGCAGAATATCGGGTATGACCGCTTCCGTTCGTCAGACCGTGCTGTTTTCGGCGACCATGCCTCCCGAGATTGAGCGACTCGCTGCACAGATTCAGACCAGGCCTGAACGGGTACAGTGTCAGTCAGGAGATCTGACGGTAATTGGAATCGAGCAGTCGGTTCTGTTCGTCGAAGCGACTTCCAAAATCTCACTGCTGAAGCAGCTGATCGAGGACCGGGGAATGTTTCGGGTACTCGTGTTCACACGGACCAAACACAAGGCCGCACGCCTCGCGAAGATTCTCTCCAAGGAGGGAATCAAAAGCGATTCCATACACGGAGATCGCACGCAGTCACAACGAAAGCGGGCGCTTGAAGGCTTTCGCTCAGGGAAAGTTCACGTTCTCACCGCGACTGACGTTGCCGCCCGAGGGTTGGACGTCGATGATATTTCTCACGTCATCAATCTTGAAATGCCTGCAGTCGCCGACGCGGAAACCTATGTCCACCGCATAGGCAGAACCGGGCGCGCCGGAGCAACAGGCTCTGCAATCTCGTTCTGTGCACCAGAGGAAATACAGTCGCTTCGGGCAGTGGAGAAACTCACCGGTATGAAGATTACCGTCGACCGGGAGCATCCCTATCACGTCGACCCCCCTGCAGAGCGCCGGGGTGATCACTCATCCGGCCGTGGTCGACCAAAAGGTGGCGGTGGTAACGGCGGACATACACCGTACAAGGGTCGAAACAACAACAGAAACCGGGCCAGGACGGGAAGCCGCTCAGCCAGTCCCTCGTTCCGGGATCGCTCGTAGACGAGCGTTCATTACCCGACGTGAACCCGCGTCAGCGGGAACCCGGATCGGGATGATCCATGCGCTTCCATCGGTTTGCAAAGGCCTGAGGCGTCAGGCCAATCTCCGCAGCGGCGCGACTCCGGTTATTCGGGAACCGTCGGTCGGCCTCTCGCAGCACTGCCTCGACGGCTTGCGCGGGGGTCGGCAGGGTTGCTCCAAACGCAATCTGGTGCTCGTTGATGTCAGCGTCTCCAATTCGGGTGTCGCCGGAGGAAATCGACGAGCGAAACCCCTCCGTGTTCCAGCTGCCGTGTATGAGTGCATTGACGACGATCTGTTCGAGTTCCCGGACGTTACCAGCAAAGGTCTGAGTGCCGAGCATTTCCACCATGTCTTCCGGAACCGCAATCGGTTCGGTGTACAGGCGGGTGGCGTGGCGTTTCATGAGATGCTCAAGCAACGGTCGTACATCTTCGGGGCGCTCGCGTAGCGGCGGAATGGTCACCCAGTGACTCGTTATACGAAAGAACAGGTCCTTGCGAAAAACGCCCTGTTCTACCTCGTGCTGCAGATCCCGGTTTGTGGCGAATACCAGACGCGCCTGCGACTGGTGTACCGCATCACTTCCCAGAGGCATAAACTCACCCGCATCGATGAGGCGCAGCAACTTTACCTGCGTTTCTGCGCTGATTTCGGCAAACTCATCCAGAAAGAGCGTTCCTCCGGCCGCTTTCCGTATCAGTCCATCTCTCGCTCCCGACGCGCTCGTGAATGCTCCCTTCACGTGTCCGAACAGCGTGTCGGAGACGGTTTCGTCGTCGAGTCCGCCAAGATTTACGGCGACAAAGTCACCGCGAAGGCCACTCGCCCGGTGGACTGCCCGGGCTATGAGTTCCTTGCCTACTCCTGTCTCACCGGTAATCAGTATCGGATCAGGTGTTCGAGCCACGGCTTCGATGTACACGAATATCCGTCGGATAACCGGATTCGTGCTGATGAACTCGTGGAATACTTCCGGATGATCCGGCTCTGCCCGCGAGAGTGCGTTGCGCAGATGTGCGTTCTCCATGGTTGCGCGCCGATGTGCAATCGCATTGGACACGGTGCTCGGAAGCCGTCCGGTATCGCTGCCTTTGATCAGAAAATCGTACGCCCCCGACCTCATGCACTCAACAGCGATCGACACATCGGATGCCCCCGTTACCACAAGGACAACGGTGTCTGTGGAATTGCCTCTGATCCACCGCAGGAGCTCGATACCGGATTCCTCGTGCAGGGTAAGGTCGATGATGGCAAGAGCGATATCGTTGTCGTCGAGAATCCGCCGCGCTTCAGCTGCCGTCTGCGAAACCATGATTCGTCGGAACCCGTGGAGATTCAGAAGGTCTTTCTGGCTTATGAGAACTTTCTCATCATCATCGACGAGCAGTATTGTGTCCATTGGCGCCCCCGGGAAATGGATAACAAAAGACGTGCCAGTCGCAAAGCATCAGGTGTATTTTCCGATCTTACCCGCAATTTAACGGGTGTGCCAGCCGTTGCAGCTCTCAGAATCCGCTAAGGGTCCGCGGTTGCGGCCCCGGTACTTCACGAAACGTGAAACCGACTTCACGTTTTGTGAAGTCGATACGCGGGTCGTATCTACCGATCGGCTTCTGCCGGGCTTCGTTGGTACTCAATGCGGCGTTTGAAGGAATTTTTCCGGTCGTTTGCCAGA
>RECN01000058.1 GCA_007694005.1 Spirochaetaceae bacterium | reverse complement strand
CCCGATCATGACCGCAGGGATAATCAGCAGTACCCCACGGAACACGATCTCGTAAGCCGTGAGATACACGCTCCAGAAGATGATGTGCAGGATCAGTGAACGCCGGTTCCATCCCTCGGTTCCGATTTCAGGATAGCGCATTGGTGCTTTGCTCTGCCTGAGCAGTTTTCTGTTCTGAAGCCCGGTAACGAATACGGCGGCGGGTATCAGGCCAAGGTTCCAGAGCAGGGTCGGGACCAGGGCCGTGCGCGAAATACTCAGGCCAAGCGTGGCGCCCCGGTATCCCGGGAACAACACCAGGCTCACGGACAGCACGAGGGAGAACAGGAACGCCCCCCAGAGTTTGTTCGCGATAAACAGTCTACGTTTCCAGCCCGCCTCGTATCGGCGCTGAAACCAGGCGTGTACCTGTTTGTGTTCGACGGCAAACCAGTAGGCGAGGTAGGCGGCGATACACAGCGTGTAGAGGAGTCCGAGCCTGAAACCGGGCATGCCTATCATTCCGTGCAGATCTGTCCATCGGTACGCGTACATCAGCGTTCTCCTTCGAGATATCCGTGATCCCGCAGCCACGCAAAGCAGTCCTCCACCGCGCGTTCCACCGGTGTGGTGGGCATTGCCAGTTCCCGTCGGGCTTTCGCCGCGCTGTAGTAGTGGTCCTCGGTACCAAGCCTCGCGACCGCCCGGCTGATAAGCGGAGGTTTTCGCGTCAGCGACGACACACCGGATGCGAGCGTACCTATGATCAGCGAGACGCTCCGTGGTATCGCCCGCGCGGGTGCCTGCACGCCCATAACTGCAGCAGCTTTCTCGAAAAACTCGCGATAACTCAGGTTCTCGTTCCCCGCTATGTAGCTCTCCCCGGTTCGACCGAGGGTCAGCGCGTTACAGGCGGCCCGTGCGACATCCCTCGAATCGATCCAGGATTTCCCGCCTGAGGTGTATCCGGGGATGCGTCCCTGGCACAGACGGATCAGCATGGTCCCGGAACTCGGGGTCGCGTCGTAGGGTCCGATCATAAAGGTCGGGTTCACCGTCAGCGCGGGGAGCCGACCGTCTGATGCGCGCGCGAGCACGAGCTTCTGTGCCTCGTACTTGCTGTCCATGTAATCGAGTCCGTAGCGGGCTCCCACGTAACTGCCGCGTTCATCGCCGGGCTGTTCTTTTGACCCGGGAGCGAAGGAGTTTGCGGTGCCAATGTGGACGAAACGACTGATTCCTGCGTGTTCTGCTGCATCGAGCAGATTTCGGGTACCTTCGATATTCACCTCGCGTACCCGGGGTGAGCGCGGCGGCCAGATGCTCGTGCTCGCCGCTGCGTGTATCACCGCATCCACACCCCGGACCGCGTCCCGGACCGCTGTTGCGTCAAGGATGTCACCGACGCAGGTCTCCACCGGCAGTCCGCTGAGTGTGCCGCTATCCCGGTCGGGTTGTACGAGCACGCGCGTGTCGTGACCGTCTTCGATCAGGCACCGCACAATGGCGCTCCCGAGCAGTCCGTCAGGGCCGGTGATCAGTACGCGCATGATTCTGAGGTGACCTCAATCCGCGAGTCTGTCGACACCGTTGACGAATGCGGTGCGTTGAATCTGCCGGGCGGTCGCCTCTACCGTCGTGAAGGTCTGTTCAAAGCCTTCGATGCGTTTCCCTATCCCTGCGGCGCGCGTGTCGAGCTCGCGTGATGAAGCAAGGATGTTCTGTATGGCGTCCACCATACGCTGCCGCCCGGCTGCCATTTCCTGCGATGCACCGTTTACTTCCTGGGTAATGGAAAGCATGTGCTGTAGCGCGTCGGTAATCTCCCGGTTACCGCTAGCCTGTTCGTCCATCGCTCCCCGTATCTCAAGCTCCCGGTTATGTATCTCTTCTATTGTCGCGGTCAGGCTGTCTATTGCCTGGCCGGACGCGCGGCTGGCCTGAACGCACTGCGAGATCTTGTCGCCGACGTCTTTGAGCCGACCCGAGACGTTTGAAGACTCACGTGCAGAGCTTTCGGCGAGTTTACGGATCTCTTCGGCGACGACGGCAAAGCCGCGGCCGTAGGTTCCGGCGTGAGCAGCCTCGATCGCCGCGTTCATGGCAAGGAGGTTGGTGCGCGCCGAGATTCCCCGAATGATGGTGTTCGCTTCGTTCAGCGCTGCGGAATCCTCGGCTATGTTTTCTGCGATGCTCACGACTTCGCGTGAGCGTTCTGTCGCACTGCGGGATTGTGCACCCATCTCCTCGAAGCGCTCCCCATTCGCGTCGAGCAGACGTTTCAATGAGCTCAGGTTCGCAACCATCTGCTCGATGGCACTCGACGCTTCGTTCACCATGGCGCTCTGTTCATCAATCTGCGTGCTCAGCGACGCGATGGAGCGACTCATCTGCTCAACGGCGCCGGCGGTTTCATCGGTTTCGGCGATCTGTCCCTGCACGAATCCCTGCATGTCTTCAACCGACGTCGCGATATAGCGCGCCGATTCCCGCGTCTCGGCAAGGCGACTGGCCAGGTCCTCGCCGCTTTTCTGCAGGCTGGCCACCGACTCAACGATGCCCTTCATGGTGTCGGAAACTGCGTCGATGGCGTGGACGAGGACCGGCGGCAGGTGTGTCTGCGCGCCGGTCGTTCTCCCGGAGGCGTCAGCGGACGGAAGAAACAGTACATCGGTATGGATGCGTTCGGCGCGTCGCAGCCGGATATCTACTCCGTATACGCCTACCGTCGCTCCGTCCCGGACGACTGGTGCGGCAACCGTGGTCATGAGTACGTTTTCATTCCCGACCGGATAGAAGAACGGTTCAAGAATTTCCCTCGCTCCACTCGCATGAGGCCGCCGGTAAAACTCTTCCTGGTCGACATTGGGGATGTCCATATTTTCTGTGCCCTGTTCACCTCGATACACATACGGTGCGGTGTATCCCTGTGGCGACTCGCGCAGCGCACCGGGATCGAATGCAACCCATACGCCGAAGTACCCGGTGTCGGTCGCAAGCAGTTTCTCAAGGTCGGAGATAATCTGCTGCTTCGTAGTCTGAGGCGTCCAGCCGGCAACCGTCGCCGCGTAGGTTTCGACCGCAGCGGCAGCGTCACGTACAACCTGATAGTCGGGTAACAGGGTATCCCTGATCACCGTCGAGAACTGGTCTGCTTCCCGTATCAGCCTGCGCTTCCTGAGCGTTCTTTCAATGAGAACTATGACCACACAGACGGCCAGAACTGCCGCAATTATCCACTCCAACACAACGAGTACCCCCACGTAGTTGCTATTGGTGTACTGTACCGTGTACCCGCTTCTCCGGTCTATCGCACCCGAAATTCTGCCCGCTGTGTAAACAGCTGCGGGTTCTGCGTGGCCTGCACGCTCAGCAGGTCATCGACCGTTCGGTTGAAGGCCTGTTCGAGGGTAAGGTCATCTCCCGAGTAGAGCAGATGATCGGCAAACCAGCTCGTGAACACGCTGCCGAGGGTGCGGGACGCTGCTCCTGCCTCGTAGACGTAGGACAGCTCGTCGCTTCCACTCGCCGACAGGATGGATCGCCGGTCATTTACGAGAAGCTCACCGAAGCCCCCGGCGTTGCAGGAGTCGAAGATAAGCAGCACTTTTTCGGCCTCAATCCGCTCGATAGTTGCCGCGAGTTCCGGCCCGCTCAGTTCACCGTCGGGCAGGCTCAGATAAAAGACGCCTTCGCGCTCGTCGCCGTGGCCGGAGTAATAGAATATCACCTGATCCCGAGGACCCGCGCGGGCCGCAAGCCCGGACAGTGCATCCTGCACCATGCCTGCAGATACCGTGTCATCGAGCCGTCCGAGCTGGTCCTGCAGCAGAATGACGTTTTCAGCCGGGGCCCCGAGCACGTAACGCACGTAGCGGTACATGTTGTAGCTGTCGGTCAGGGTGCCGACAAGATCGCCCGATCCCCGGTAGTCGGCCGCACCGACTATGACCGCGTACACGTCTCCGTCGCGGCTGTGTGTAGCCGGCTGCAGCCGGGTTCCTTCCTGTACGAGGGAGGACGTCAGTTCGTAGCGACCGGTCATCCACGGATCGTAGGCGTGAACGAGCACCGTGTACCGGCGCCCGGCGTACAGTTCGGTCTCGATCGCGGGGTTCAGGCCCTTGCCGGTATCATCAGCCTCGAACATGACCCGGCCCTCTGCATCGAGCAGCGCCATGACGGTATCAAGGGTGCCGACCGTCTCGACGCGGTACACGCCGGTCTGTTCCGGGACGAACGCGAAGGCGTCGACGTCCCCGACATAGTCCATGCGGGCGGGTACCGTGCTGCCGAGGGTGTAGCTGCCGGGGTCGTCGCGACCGCCGAAATCATCTACAGAGGTATCAATAAGGTCTGATACTTCAATTCCGAAGGACCCGGTTGCCCACGGTGCGTACAGATGCACCGCGAGCTCGTACTTCTGCCCGCCTTCGATATCGAGAATGACCTGCGAGGTCAGAAGGTCGTTGTAGTCGTCGTTCCAGGCGAGAAGCGTGCGGTCGCGGTCGTACACCGCGAGGACCGTATCGACCGATCCCGTTGTCGTAATGACCACGCGACCCGATTCCGTACTCTGCAGCGCGATCGAGACGGTCGAACCGGGTTCACGGACCGCGTACTGTCCCCGCGTGCCCGGTGCCTGCTGGGCCCCGGCGGCGACAGCAGACACGACAACGAGGAGCAGGGCAGGCAGGAAACGGTACGTTCTCATGCGCGGAATATAGCGCATCCGCTAAGCCTCGTCCGCATCATCCTCACCTATGGGTGCCTGACCGGCCTCACCGCCTTGGACACGGCCCATAATGATACGCGCGACGGTCATCATGATTGCCGAATACAGGAATATCATTCGCAGCCCCGCGGTTCCTCCGAAGGCGAAGGTAAAGATGTCGATCACCGCGCCGCTGAGCGGAGGAGAGGTAATTGCTGCACCCTGGCTGAAGAAGTAATACAGACCGGTATAGATGCCCATGTTCCCGAAGTGCGCCATCTGCCACAGCATCGGAAAGGAGTTCGTGATTACCGAACCCCAGCACATGCCGAAGACGAAGAGAAACACCAGAAACACGATCCATGCGGGCGTGGGGGCGACGCCAAGCAGCGTCATGAGAGGATCATGAAAGAACATCAGAGCCAGGCTGATGATGATGCCACCGAGACAGAAACGGATAACGCGTTTTCTGCCGAAACGGTGCGCGATAACGCCCGAGGGTATGGCCATGATCATGTACCCGATCGCCACCGCACCTGGTGAAAGCCCTGCCAGGCCTTCGCTGACTCCGAGCACCTGCCGGCTGTAGATTCCCATAAAGGGGAGGACGCCCTGATAGCCGAGGAACCAGAAGAACAGCGACAGCAGGATCAGCATCGCGCTGCGGTCTTCTCCCCCGAAGACCAGTTTCAGCGAATCAAGGAGTTTCGTGCGCTCGCGCTTCTGTTTCGCTTCGGCGCTCTCACGGACGAAGGTAAACAGCAGTATCGTCGCGACGATCACCAGCAGCCCCGAGATAAGGAAAGGAAGTCGGCGCTGTGTCGAGCCGATAAGCGGCAGTGTAATGTCGAGGTCCATGAGCGGTGCGAGAACGATGGTACCGACGATCGCTGCAATCGCTCCCATGGTGTTTATGACGCCGTTTGCCTCGCTGCGGTACTCACCGGGGATCGTATCGGGCATCAGCGCGACGACCGGACCGCGGGCCGCCTGCTTGGCGAGGTTCAGCACAAAAATGATGATGATCAGCAGCAAGAGACTTCCGGTCGGGAGCGCGCCGTATGGTACGAGCGCGAAGAAGATACCCGACAGGGGTACGGTAACGAGTATCCACGGCATGCGGCGACCGATGCGCGTATGCGTGCTGTCCGAAAGGTTCGATACGATGGGAATGAGAAACAGCGCCAGAAGATTGTCGAGGGTCATGATGGACCCGATCAGAAATCGGGAACTCAGAAAATCCTCGAGAAAGATCGGCACGTAGGTGTCGTACAGGGGGTCCATCAGACCCATGGTGAAGAACCCGAGTCCGATCAGAACCGTAATGCGATAGAAGCCTTTCGGCAGGGTGGTATCGTTTTTAGCCATGATGAAAGCAGTGTACTTCGAATTCATCAAATAGCCAATTTCTAATATCAGGGATCTTTTCGGCAAAAAGATTTTGTTGTTGCATGTTTTTTTCCTAAAAGCGTGTAAGAATCAGGGTAATTAACACATTCGGAGATAATCCGGATCTCAGGGGGGCTTTCTATGAAGCGAGGAGTAGTGTTCGCGGTGGCGCTTTTGACCATCGTTTCCGCCGTGGCATCGGCGCAGGACTGGAGGCTGGTACCGGCCTTCGGGACCGTGGAGCTTCGGGCAGGGTTCGTTCCTGACCCGAATCGTACTGAACTGGTCGCCGGTGGTAACATCAACCTTAATGACCTCGGATACTGGGGCTACGTAGCGGACGCGCCCGAAGTAGACCTGATCTACGAGGCAAGCAGCACCTGGCCGCTGGTCATTCGTGCCGAATCGGACTCGGATCTGGTTCTGCTCGTAAATTCACCCGACGGTGAATGGCATTTCAACGACGACTATCCCGGATACGGACTGAATCCGGCGATCGTGTTCGACAGCCCTCAGAGTGGCATGTACAATATCTGGGTCGGCACCTTCAGTTCGAGTACGGCTCCAGCCGTTCTGTTTATCAGCGAGATTTCGAGCTGGTAGTTTTTTCTCTATCTTTACTCTGAAAACCCGCTCACGCGAGTGGTGAAAAGGCTATCTGATTCAGATAGCCTTTTTTATTTGACATGTGCCAGGTTGGGCGCTATCTCAGTGTCAGGACGGTGGCGCAAATAATTAGCTTACGGGAAAAATTCCTGTAAACGACCTGTTCCACTCGTATTAACACCCTCGCGCATGCTGAACAACTATGGTACTCTTTCGCCGAAATATAAAGAAATTTACTTGGAGCGGACTCTTATGAAGCAGATGTTATTATCGGGCGGTTTCGATGGATAATACTTCAATCAAGAAGTTTCCTATCGGCGGGACTCATCTTCCCGAGGAGAAGGAACTCACCACACACGTTGCGATTACGCCGCTTCCGGTTCCGGCCGAGGTGCTCATTCCACTGAAACAGCATCTGGGAGCACCGGTTGAGCCGGCGGTGAAGGTCGGGGACCGGGTGCGTCGCGGCGATGTGCTCGGTCACCGGATTCAGACCGGTATCCGGGCCATTGTACATTCGAGTGTGACCGGTGAGGTCCTCGGGTTTGAGGACGCGCCGATGCCGGACGGTTCGACGGTGCACGCGGTGCGAATACGCCCGGATCAGTCCGCGCAGACCGACGAGACCCTCATGAAACCGCTGGATCTTGAAGGTCTTTCGGCAGAGGACTACCGCGCAGCGGTCATCGCGCGTGTTGAAGAGGCCGGCATCGTCGGGCTCGGTGGTGCGACCTTTCCGACGCACATCAAGCTTGGTCTTGAAGACCCGGTCGATACCGTGGTCATTAACGGTGCGGAGTGCGAGCCCTATATTACTGTCGACGACCGGCTCATGCAGGAACGTGCCGACGCGCTGTTCCGGGGACTGGAGATCGTGCGACGAACTGTCGGCGCGGAGCGGGGTGTCGTCGCCTGCGAGATCAACAAGCCGGACGCGCTTCAGAAGATCCGCGAAATGGCCGTGAACTATCCGCATATCGACGCACAGGCGCTGGATACCCGGTATCCGCATGGTGCCGAGAAGCATCTCATCAAGGCCGTGCTTGACCGCGAAGTACCGCTTCGAGCGCTCCCCTCGGCAGTCGGCGTGCTTGTGAACAACGTACAGACCGTTATCGCCATTGCCGACGCGGTGGATTCCGGTCGCCCGCTGACGCACCGGGTCGTTACCGTGAGCGGGCACGGTGTGCACGAACCGAAGAACCTGCTCGTTCCGGTCGGAGCCACGATCGGAGACGCAATTGAGTTCTGTGGTGGTGACGCGGTCACCGACCCTGTCATTGTGGTCGGCGGGCCTATGACAGGGCTTGAAATCAGCAATCGTGCAATACCCATGACCAAGTCCACAGGCGGGATTGTACTTCTTACTGTCGAAGAGCACGCCGGGAACGTTCACATGGCGTGTATCAACTGCGGGAAGTGCGTCGAGGTCTGTCCCATGTATCTGCCTCCGAGTCGCATGACTGCGTATGTGAACGCAAACATGCTCGAAGAGGCGACGAATGCGGGGCTGCATGCCTGTATTCTGTGTGGCGCGTGTCAGTTCGTCTGTCCCTCCAAACGTCCGCTTGTGGAGTGGATCAAGAAGGGCAGGTCGCTGGTTTCTCCCGTACGACGATAAGGAAATAAGGAAACTCTCATGAGTACGACTGTACGAAGCTCGGGACCACATATCGAGAGTCGGGATACGGTAAAGCGCGCAATGTGGGATGTGTCTATTGCGCTGATTCCGGTCATTGCCGCAGCCGGCATATTCTTCGGACCATGGGCACTGTACCTGATTTTTGCGTCTGCATTTGCAACCGCCATAGTCGAGATACCCTTTGTCTGGAAACAGCTGTCATGGCGTAACCCGCTCGGTGACGGCAGTGCATTTCTGGCAGGACTTCTGTTCGGATTGACTCTGGCGCCAGGTTCACCGTGGTGGATTCCGATCTTCGGTGCCGTCATGATCGTTGTCGTTGCCAAGCAGGCCTTTGGTGGTCTCGGTCACAATTTCTTCAACCCGGCGCTCGTTGCCCGGGCGATTCTGCTGGCGGCCTATCCCGGTCTTTCCACAGGATGGCGGGTTCCGCTTGAATACGACGCGGTCACCACGGCGACTCCGCTCACCGGGGCGAGTGCAGACTATCTCGAGCTTTTTCTCGGATACATTCCCGGAAGTATCGGCGAAGTGTCCGCGCTGGCGCTGCTGATTGGTGCTGCCTACCTTCTTGTACGCGGAATCCTGGGATGGCGGGTGACAATCGGCTATCTCGGGGCGGCGGTCATAACCGCTCTGATTCTTGGTGTCGATCCGCTGTTCACGATTCTTGCCGGAAGTATCATGTTCGCAGCCCTGTTTATGGCCTCAGACATGGTGACGTCTCCGGTGGCCAGATTTCCACAGCTTATATACGGAATCGGCTGTGGTGTTCTGACCGTAACGATACGGGAACTGACACAGCTGCCGGAAGGAACGACCTACGCGGTTCTGATCATGAACGGACTGACGCCGCTCATTAACGCAACGGTTGTGCAGACCTTCTTTGGAGATGTGGTGAAGCGTGGTCGCCGGTTCATGGTGGCCGGTGCGGCGGCGGCGGTCCTCGTCGTGGCAGTCGGAGTCGCGTTTGGAACCGGGGCGCTGTCGAGCTTTGCCGAAAGTTATTACGTCGACGGTGCAACCCGACAGGATCTCGCGTCATTCTTCCCTGGCGCGCGACACGTCCACCGCTACGACAGCGAGCGCGACGGGGTCCGGGTAGAACAGGTGTTCCTGAACCGTGAACCCGCCGGCTATCTTGTCTACGCGTCGGAGTACGGATACAAGAGCCGCATAGACATGGTGCTTGCCCTCGATAACGAGGACAGAATCATCGGCATCAGGGTCGCGGATCACAACGAAAGCGCGACGCTCGGAGCCCTGATACGGCGTCCCTCGTTCCTGAACCAGTTTCTGCGTCGGTCCACCGACAACCCCGATGCAGTCGTCGACTCCCTCGATGTCATAAGCGGCGCTACTGTCTCTTCACGGGCGGTAGCCTCGGCGGTGCAGGAAGCGCTTTCCTTCAGGATAGCACCGGCCGCACCAGCCGGTCGTATCGAAGTAGGAGAGGACGGCGAGTATGAGGGTACCGGATCGGGGTACAACGGTCGCATACGGGTCCGGGTAACCGTCGAAGGTGGTGAGGTGACCGCTATCGAGATTCTGTCTCACAGCGAGACCCCCGACATCGGCGGACCTGCGCTTGAGCGGATTTCCGAGGCGGTGATCGACCGGCAGAGCCTGGACGTCGATACCGTCTCGGGTGCGACCGGCACGAGCCGCGGCGTACTCGGCGCGATACAGAACGCGTTAGGAGACTGAGATGGATGATAAGAACAAGGTAGAACAGGTGGTCCTCATGGGACTCGTTACCGTCCTCGGTGCCACGGTGACGGTGTATTCCGCCGTCGCCGCCCTGATTGTCTCGGCTGCCGCGGCGATAGTCGTGTGCGGAGTTGGACCGCTTCTCAAGAAAACCGACACCATGACTCCTGCCGTGCGGTGGAGCATACTGATCGCGGTCGGATTCGCCGTGTCGTGGGTACTCGGATCGATCGCCCCGTGGATCCTGCCGATACCCGAGCGCGCGCAGCTCTTTCTGCGAATATCGGGTATCATGCCGATCATTTTCCACGCCGATGCAGCCCGCGTGTCCGGTAGAAAAGACTGGATAACCGAATCGCTCTGGTCGTGGATCATCTTCGGCGTGCTGGTACTTGCAACCGGTCTGCTCCGGGAAGTTCTCGGGCGCGGTACCATAGCCGGATTTCTCATCTTTTCGGGCTGGGCAATACCGGCTGACTTTTTCTCGTCTCCGGTCGGCGCGTTTATCGTACCGGCGACAGTTATTCTTCTTGCGCGGGTATACACCTCGCTACAGGGTCAGCGTTCGGGAGCTGTGTCATGACGGAAACAACACGATTATTCTTTGACAGTCTGCTTATTCAGAACCCGGTCTTTATGACCTTTGTCGGGGCGCTCATGGTCACGGTTCTACCGCCGTCGGCCCGCCGGTCCTTTGTCCCCGCCGCACGCTATGGTGTTGTGTTCTTTTTCAGCATGCTGACCGGTGGCGTCTTTGCGCTCGCCGTCGGCGAACTAATTGCACCGGTGGTCTTTATCTCTGTTGCGCTGATCGCCATAGTTCTGCTGCGACTCTGGGGTGAGCTCCGTCTTGACTGGCTTGGCATGCCGTCGATGGTTCTCGCAGCAGCCCCCCTGGTGGGGCTGCAGGTCATGGCGGCTTCGCAGGGTGAGTTCTCTCTGGTGGTCGCAGCAGCCGGCGGTTACGCGCTCGGTTTCTTCGCAGCCTTCCTGATCATAGGCGGGATACGCGAAGCATCCCGCATGACCGAGGCCCGCGACGTGTTCAAGACCAACCCGGTGATTCTGTTCTCCATGGCCATGATCGCGCTCGCCCTGGCGGGTTTTCTGTTCTGGTAGGTGTTCGGGCTCAGGGTTCAACACCGAACAGAATCGAGAACCCCGGTTCAAATCGCATGGTTTCGTCGCTCAGATTGCGTTCGGCAAAGAGGAGCAGTCCGCCGCCGACGCGAAAACGACTGTTGTTCGGCAGCGTAAAGGGGAAGCTCGCGGCGGCGAGAAGCCGTATGCTGTCGTATTCGGTGTCCTGAAGAACAAAGACATCCTCAGGGTCATTCGATGAGAAATCGAAGATCAGTTCTTCCAGGACGAAGTACCGGTATATGCTGCTTACCTCAAGCTGCAGGCGGTTTGCAATCGTCGCCGACAGGTCTATCTCTATTTCCGGAAAGCCGACTCCGATACCATCAACTGACCGTTCAGTAGTTTCCCGCTCAGCTCCGCTGCGATACATGTAGTCTTCCGCAGAAACTACAAGGAACAGCGGAGACAGCCATACCGAACCCCGAAGTCGCAGGACTGCCCCGTCGTACCTGCTGTTCCACCCGATGCGCGGTGACACGAACACACGCGTCAGAAACTCTTCAAAGGCGATAACGTCTTCTCCGAATGCCGCCGAGAGCGCGTTCGTAGCAAAAAACCCGTACTCATAGACCGACTCAATACTCGTATTGATGCCGAGTGAAAGTCTGTTCCGTCCGAGCTGTCGCTCCCAGGGAACGAGATCAAGCCGGTAGAGGTTGTTCACGACCAGAACGAGCGAGTCATCGATTTCAGGCGAATCGAACTCGGCGTTGAAGGATTCCGTCGCGTAGGTAAACCCGACACTGCTTGACTGCGTTTCGGACCAGCGGTAGCGGAGGTAGCCCTGAGAGGTGCTGCCGCCACCGATCTTCGGGCTCGAGAAGAACCCGAGTTCCAGCGCGTCAAAGGTATATGATTGGGAATACGCTGCGGTACCTGTGACGCATACTACAACCGCCGCGAGTATCCATACGCTGCGAATACTGTTAATCACTAAGTATCTCCATATTTCAAGCGATTATAGTTCACGTGTTACGTGTTGTATGTAGCAAATGTCAATTACCGCTTCGGAGAATGAACCCGGCCGTGAAGGCCGGGTGTGTGACTGCCCCAGAGTACTATCTCGCGCGCAATTGATCCCTTCGAATATCGGTATCAGAATCGGCCAATGATTACGTCGCTCTCATTGAGAATCCCTGCATCCACCAGAGCCCGCTGATATGAGGTAGACTCCCGGGACATACGTACGGTGGCGCCAGCGATTCCATCGACCGAGTTCTGTACGGTGCGGGTTGCTCCGGTCGGGACATCGACCCCGAACTGGTTCTGCTCGTTTATAGCACTGTTGAAGCGATCCGGCACCCAGTCTACCAGAGAGTCAACAGATCGGGCGTTACGACCGACCAGATAGCGCTCGATCTGCTCGTAGTTGCCGCGCCAGCCACCGATACCAAAATATCCATATTCGGGATCCATGGATATCGGTGTGTCTCCGGCAAACTCTACGCCCATCGCCTGCAGAAACGCTCGCACGCTGGACCGCCCATCGACTTCGGAAAAGACTCCGGTATCATTCATGACATAGGAGTAACGGTGTAGCTCAAACAGGTGTCGGTTTTCCAGGTCTTCCCAGCTACCCGGCGTCAGCCATGCTCCTCCGGCAGTTCGAACGGTGGGAACCACCAGACCGCTGCCGAGAGTAAGCTCGCTCATTTCCGTCCGGAAGTCAAAATCGCCTGGGAACTTCATCTCAAAGCGGTAACGAGTCAGAGGCTCCACGATTGTGGCCGCAACGGTTCCGTCGTCGGCCACCGCTACTGCCCAAAAAGACATCTGATTGGCTGTATAGATCGAAAACATGGACTGTCCAGCCTGGTAGTTGGTACCAACGGTCGCCGGTGTTGGTGTACGCGAAAAATCGACAGTTACGTGCGCGTTTCCCGACTGTCGCGTGGTCCAATATCCGTCCACGAGCTGCCAGTAACGAACGCGGGCGGTGAGAATATTGGCATCCTCATCGAGCTCCAGGATAGTTTCTATAAAGGCGCCAGACTCCTCGAAGGGCACGCCATTCGCTTCACCTGCCCAGGAATAGCCTACGTGATGACCATCAAAACCCGCTGTCCCCGATTCGATAACTACTCGCTCGGGTTCGCATGACGAAAATAAAAATACTGCAACTAAAACCAAAAGTGCGGAATAATTGCGCATGTACCCTCTCCAGACGGACATAGATGTTGTTTAGAATAACACGAATCGACTGCTTTTCGTGAGGACAATGACCCAAGTGAACGTCTTTGGGTATGTCTTTGAGAGATAAGCTGGTCGGTGCGGTAGCACCGACCAGCTTCCCGGTGGCAAATGTATTATCAGTAGAGTCCGCGGTTCAGACCGTCTCGAATAGCCGAGAAGACCTTGTTGGCACGTACCGTAGCACCGGAGTAGCCGTCGATGTCGTCGACGAAATCAGCGGGGCTGTGCAGGTCGAATACGGCAGTAAGTGGTTGGCCGTTCAGGTGCTCAGCAATCTGAAGGTGTTGCGCAAAGACAGGATAGGACTGGTGGTCTTCCGGCAAGTTGCGGAAGGAATTCCCCCTATACTGCAGGTGTCTGAACGATACGTTGCTGAACGTGTTGTTGGTTACGTCGAATTGAATGCTGACCTGCTGTTCGCCGCCGTCGCCATAGATACCGCGGTAACGTCCGTCAGCGTAGGAGCCGATCTCGCGATCGATACCGTTTGTCGGGGAGTAGAGTCCGCGGTTCAGACCGTCTCGAATAGCCGAGAAGACCTTGTTGGCACGTACCGTAGCACCGGAGTAGCCGTCGATGTCGTCGACGAAGTCAGCGGGGCTGTGCAGGTCGAATACGGCAGTGAGTGGCTGGCCATTCAGGTGTTCAGCAATCTGAAGGTGTTGCGCGAAGACAGGGTAGGACTGGTGGTCTTCTGGCAGGTTACGGTAGGAATCGCCCCGATACTGCAGATGTCTGAAGGATACGTTGCTGAACGTGTTGTTGGTTACGTCGAATTGAATGCTGACCTGCTGCTCACCGCCATCGCCATAGATACCTCGGTAACGCCCGTCTGGAAAGGACTCGAGGTTGGTGGTATACCCGTTTCGCGGTGAATAAATACCACGATTCAAGCCATCCTGTATCGCAGAGTGAACTTTACTCCCGCGGATCGTGGCACCAGAATATCCGTCGATGTCGGAGATAAAGTTTCCCGGGTTGTACAGATCTACGGCGTCCGTGATGGGTCTGCCTTCGAGGTATTCGGCTATCTGTAGGTGCTGTGCGAAAACGGGGTAAGACTGATGGTCTTCCGGCAGGTTGCGGTAGGAATTCCCACGGTATTGGAGGTGTCGAAACGACACGTTGGTGAATACTCCATCTGCTACGTCGAACTGAATGCTGACCTGCTGCTCACCGCCATCTCCGTAGATGCCGCGATACCGTCCGTTACCAATCCCCTCCGGCACAGCAGGATCTGCTGTTTCGGCTGCGATTTCCGGAGTTGGTGCTTCGACCTGTTCGTCCGCCCCACAGGCAGCTGCGAAAAACGCAACAGTTACGATAACTACTAAAAACAAGAACTTTTTCAAGGTACCCTCCATTCTTCTTAGACGAAACAAGAATGCAAGGTAGTTTCGATTCTGTCAACATGATAGATTTTTCTATCTCGCCGGATCAGCCAATAATCATGAAAATGCGAATCACCTTGGGACTTCAAGCCGCTGTGCGCGCCCCGCAGGGTTGCGTTCAACCGGCCCGAACAGGCCTGCCTGTATCAGTTCTTTGGTTTCGACACGGGCGTACTCACTGTCGCCGCTGCTCGGGCGCACTTGAGCTGGATTCTGTTGCGTCGAGCCATGCGTCGGCTATGAGTCCGTGGCCGGCGGCTGTCGGGTGTACACCATCCGGAGCCCAGTACTCCGGTGGTGCCTGTGTGCAGGCGGCGGCGAAGATGCCGTCGAGGGCAACGAGCCGTGCCTCGAACTCGCGGGCAAGACGGCGAACAACCTGAATCTTCGGTTCGAGATCTTCTCTGCGAGCCTCCCACTCCTGCGACACCGGTACAATGAAGGGTTCAAGAAGCATGATTTCCCGTATCCCCGTTTCCCGTGCACCGACGAGGATGCTGCGGTATTCCGCCGCAAAGGTCGACACATCGGTCGGGTCGTTCTGATCGTAGCGGCGCCACACGTTGTTGATTCCGATCATGATCGAAAGAACATCCGGTTTGATCGTCAGGCAGTCGTCCTGCCAGCGGGCGACGAGGTCCTTCGTCCGGTTCCCCGAAACGCCGCGGTTGAGAAACCGCGGGCGCAGTTCCGGATGCGTCGCTCCGAGCATACTCGCTACTATTCGAGCATACCCGCTGCCGAGATGCGAGCCATCTTCCTTATCCCGACCCGCGTCGGTAATGCTGTCACCCTGAAACAGGATCAGGTCGTTTGTTTGCAGTTGCATAATGTACGAAGTGTAGCCGAAAACGAGTGGCTTAGCGAATAATCAGGGGAATGCGCATTTCCTCGGGACTCAGGCCGCTGTGGTTGCCCTGAAATCCGTGAAACGAGCCGTCGGGAGCGACGTACTCGACGGCCAGATCGTCCGCCGAAAGCAGCACCGCGTCCCCCCATCGTGCACGCACCGCAGGGGTAAGTTCGACCGGGCCGAGCAGACCCGCCTGTATCAGGTCGTCGGTTTCTACAAGGGCGTACTCGCTGTCGCCGCCGGGGATATCGGTAATCCGCTTCCGAAGCAGTTTTTCAAGTTCGGGGAGCTGTTCGGATACGGGACGATCCGTGTTAAGCCAGAGCTGGCAGGCCCGGGCGTCGCCACTCGGGGGCACACGGAAGTACCGGGCTATCGGGTCGTCGTGGTGGATCAGCAGCTCCCGTTCAGGAGGTGTGGAAATCTGTCCGTGGTCGGCGGTCACAATCATGGACACGCAGCCTCGCGAAGCCGCCCGGGCCTGCTTCAGAAGGTGTGCACAGGTCCGCTCGAGTTCGCGCGCCGTTTCCGCTGTTTCGTCTGAGTACGGGCCGCACCGGTGCGAGCGGCTGTCGACCTGTGGAAGGTAGACGTAGGTGAGCGTTGGTCCCCGGGACGCTCGAATGAGCTGCCGTACTCGCTTGGCAAGCTTTTTGGTGCGTACCGATTCGCCGCTCACCGCTCCGGCGTTGAACCACTCGTTGTAGCTGCCATTTCTGATCGAGCGAGGCAGTACGACGTGTACGTCACGGTCGCCGTCACCCCACAAGGCCTGCGCGTGTATGAGCGCAGTCGCCTCGATACCTGAGTCGCGCATATTCCTGTTGGTAAAGCGCTCCCGGAAGGGTAAAAGCGCCATAGTGACCGCGGTATCCGGGAAGTGGGTCCACCAGCCGGTCAGCCCGTGCGTGCCCGGCCAGGCGCCCGAGGCGAGGGAGGTGAGCGCGACCGTGGTGGTCGACGGGAAGACCGCACGCAGTTCGCGTCTGAATCCGCCGCGGAGAAATCCATCGGCCTCCAGATGTTGCTCCATGATCGACATTCCCAGCCCGTCGATCAGCACGAACAGGATGTGGTCGGCGCTTTCGAGTTCTCCGCTGAGCATCTGGACGTGAGGCGTCGATCCCGGCAGAAGATCTACGGTCGTACCTCCCGATTCGCGTGCAATCGCCCGAACGAGATCGACTGAGTTCGGCACCGAGGAATCAACAGGATGCAGGAACTGTCCTGCCGCGAAGAGAGAAGAAAGGCCGGATGCATCGCTCATGAAGTTCAGACGAAGGTGTCGATTATGCCGAAGGCCATAACCAGAATAATCGCCAGCGGGACGACGTATCGCAGGGCCGGCCCGTACCATTCACCGATTTTCATGCCCATGTGGTCCTTGTTTGCTTCCGCGCGGGCAGATTTCGCTTTCCACACGTACCCGGCAAACACCGCCGTCAGAAGTCCTCCAAGTGGCAGGAGTATACTGTTGGCAATCCAGTCGTAGGTGTCAAAGAGATCACCTATGCCCGGTATCGCGAAACCGCTGAACGCGCTGAATCCAAGGCTCGCAGGGATACCCACCACGAAGATGACCGCACCGAGTACCGCAGAGGCGGACTTACGTGTCCAGCCTTTTTCGTCGATGAGCCAGGAAGCGACGACTTCGAGCAGCGAGATCGCTGAGGTCAGTGCTGCGAGGCTCAGCAGCAGGAAGAATGAGGTCCCGAACAATGTGCCGACCGGCATCTCTGCAAAGACCGCGGGCAGGGTAATAAAGGCAAGCCCGGCCCCGGCACCCGGTTCAAAACCAAAGGCGAACACTGCCGGGAAGATCACCAGTCCTGCAAGGATCGCGATGCCAGTGTCCAGGCCGACGACGGTCGCTGCACTGCTGGGGACGTTGTCGCGGTCGCTTAAGTAGCTTCCGTAGGTTATAAACACACCCATGCCGAGACTCAGGGTAAAGAAGGACTGAGCAATCGCGTCGAGAAAGGTTCGGGCGGTAATTTCGGAAAAATCGGGTCTGAACAGGAATGCGATTCCGGCACCGGAACCCTCGAGCGTCAGGGCGCGGATTATCAGAATGACGATGAGCACTGCCATGACGGGCCACAGGAACTGTACCCAGCGCTGTATGCCCTTCACGACGCCGCCGGCGATGATCGCCACGGTAAGCACCATGAACACTGCGTGCCAGATAATCGGCGCTATTGTCAGGCTGATGTGTCCGGTAAACAGAGCGACAAAGTCCGCGTCCGTTGTGAACTCACCGGTAAGCGCCTTGATCACATAGGCAAGCGACCATCCGCCGACAACCGAGTAATACGAGAGAATCAGAAAACCGGTAAAGACACCGAGCGCCCCGGCGAGCCACCACGGAGAGTTTGGCGCAAGCGCCTGGAATGCACCAACGGGATTTCGTTTTCCGGCGCGGCCGACGACGGTCTCTGTGACCATGAGCGGGTATCCGATAAAAATGACGATAACCAGATAGATCAGCACGAATACCGCACCGCCGTTTGTCCCGACGACAAACGGAAAGCGCCAGATGTTCCCGAGTCCGACAGCAGACCCTGCTGCAGCGAGTATAAAGCCAAGCCGGCTCGCCCAGTTTTCGCGTCCTTTCAGATCAGGCATAAGGCCCTCCTTGCCACATTGACTTGCAATATTATGCGTTCCTTACGCAGATCGCTCAAGGTGTATCACTCTGTCGTTCGCGCAGTCGGCGCTCGAGACTCTGTAGCTCCCTGGCCGCATTCGGACTCAGGCGCTCAAACAGTTCAGTGCGGCACTGCGTGGCAAGTTCTTCCCTGCCTGCGAGGAGGCGGGGAGTGGGAAAAAAGCGCCGCATGAAACGGCTCCTCGCGCCCTGATCTGCCGCGGCGGTGTGCCCGCGAGCAGCCTGACTCCAGGGAATCTTGCGATTCTGCGCGAAGAGATCAAAGTCCACGAGGCGCCTGCCATCATCATCATACTCGAGTCCTATGAGCAGACGCTTGATATCCCTGATCGGCTCGAAGGTAAAGAAGCGGATCTCAAATGTCGGGACTGCCATGAGGGTAAAGGCATTGTCGTGGGTCCACTGCTCGGCGAGTATCATGCCGGTTTCCAGATCGCGGACGGCGCAGAGAATCCGCTCGTAGTTCAGGAGATGATTGTCTGTACTGTCGAAGATGCTGATGCGTAGTTCACGCCAGCTGTGGTCCTCGAGATTTTCGGTGATGTACAGAATCGCTTCCGATCTGAGTCTCTGCTGCAGGGCATGCCCCGGCATGGGTATCAGCAGACACGGACCAGCCATATCGGACTCATGCAGTGCGGCGCTGACAGGTTTCGTCGTGAGGCCAAGAATCGTGTCGCTCTGCGTTCCTGTGCTCAAAGCCCCGGCCCAGCTCTCCACGCGCGCGGCAAACTCGTGTTCAAGTCTGCGCAGGAGGGCGGCGGGGTCTCCGGCGCAGCGTAGAATCACGCTCGCGGGGCCTGGGGTAACGCCGATGTGCAGGTGTCTCAGGCTCGCGTCGTTGAGAATGCCTGCCAGAAACGCACCGATCTCCTGCTGAACAAGAATTGCCGACAGCTCATCGGCTGCGGGCGCCGGTTCAGACGGATCGCGGATAAAGCACAGAACGCTGTCCTCACCGGAACGGTCAAGACCTTCACGTAATCCAAGGAGTTCGGTGTGCGGCATAGAAAGGAGGCGCTGTTGCAGCAGCGCTGCCTGTGATGTCCGAAAGAACAGAAATCGTGGACCGGTCCGCAGAAGAAACACTGCTACATCCCCCGCGTGCTCCGCTCAAGTCGCCGATAGCGGTCGACATCCATAGGATACTCAACATGGTATACCCATGAGACGGACACGTCGATGACGTTCGCGTGCGTAAGCCCGTTCAGACGCAGGCCCTGGTCGGTCGGCCCGGAGGGTGGGGTTCTCTCGTGTCCGAACAGGTCCCACTCCGCCCGCGCGCTGCGTACATCACCATAATGGTCAATCCAGACCTTCCTGTTTGCTATCGGGTGCAGTCCTGCGGGAAGGAGGAGTGATCGTCGCAGGAGGCTCTGAAGAACGTCGGGATCATCGTGGTTACCGGCCGTAATGTAGATATCAGCAGCGGGTGATTCTTCAAAAACGCGAATGAGCTCTGCTGCCCGCTTCGCGTAGCGCTGCGTTTTCTGCACGTCGTATTCAAGTTTCATGTCGTCGACGAGATCCCCGGTGTGAACGATAATCGCCGGCTGCAGCCGCCTGATGAGCACTCGCAGAAAGCCGTAAATCTCGTAGGGGGTGTCGCTGACGTGCAGCAGCAGCCGGTCGCCCGGCGTTTCGGCGAGCCGCCGCGGCAGATGTGCACGGCTCACGAGGCGGTTTACCGATCGGCTTACGATCTCACCAAGAGCCACGGTCAGCCCCCCTGCGTCTCGATGGGAAAAGCATTCATGGAACTATACACGCCGGAACGGGTTTTGTCCTGTTTTATTCGTGTTTCGTTGAATGAGGGGGCCGTTCATGCTACGGTCTTGTCCCAAGGGCTCAGAACTATCATGGTAGAAAAACTTTCCTCAACTTTTCGCTTGAGTGGAAACACGGTTGCCTACGTTTTTTTCTCGCTCCTGCTCTACGGATTCTGGTTGATTGTCGCCGGTGGAGTGAGTGTACCGATTCTGATCGTCGGCATACCCGTGGTCCTCGTTCCGATCGTACTGTTTCGCTGGACGTATCGTGCACTTGCGAGTTCTCCGATACCGCTGCGCTTTCTCTTTGTTATTCCGTTCTTCGTACGAACGGCCGTGGAGATGGTCAAGGCGGCGTTTACCGTCGCCAAGTGGACGCTCGACCTGAGGCACGAGCTTCGAAGCTGGATGTTCGCCTATCCGACCGAAATAGAAGATCGCCTGGGCCTGCTCCTGCTTTCCACCGCGATTACGCTCACCCCCGGAACGATATCCGTCGAGCTCGACCGCATCGAGGGCGTGCTGCACATTCACGCCCTGGCACCTGTCGGTACTACGACTGAAGACGTCATACGAAGCGTCCGGATCCTTGAGGTTTCGCTCCTGAGGGCTGTGTCATGATAGAAGTTACGCTCGTGTTTACGGTGGCCGCATCTCTGGTGTGCTTCGTCAGACTCATGCTGGGGCCGACGCTGGTCGATCGCATTATTGCCGGTTCGGTTGTCGGGACGATGCTCTTTGCGCTTATTCTTCTGCTCGGCCTCTTTCTCGAAGAGCCTATGATGATCGACGTCGCACTGGTGTACTCGGTGCTGCATTTCGCCGACATGCTGATCTACGCAAAGTATCTCGGACGGCACCGGAGGGTCGCGTGAATACGCTTGCACAGGCGGTATCGACCGCGTTTCTCGTCGTATCGATGTTCTTCTTTTTCGTGACGACGCTTGGCCTGTTTCGATTCAAGACCGTCTACGCACGCCTGCACATAGCAGGGAAGTGTCTGACCGGAGGCGCCTTATCGGTGATTCTTGCGTATCTGGTCGTAGCACCTACACCCGCGGCGGCGTTCAGACTGTTCATCGCGATGCTGCTTCTGCTGTTCACCAACGCGCTCGGTACACACGCGATCACCCGGGGTTCGCACCATTCAGGCGTTGAGCTGAACACGCTCGAAGAGAACAGCATGGCAGGCACCGCCTTTGATCCGCGACCGCGCATGACACCCGATGCTTCAGGGGAGGGAGACGCATGATCTACGCGACGATAGGGCTTGTGATCCTGCTCGTGGTAATCGCGATCTATGCGGTACTCAGTAAATCGGTCGTGGCAGCGATTGTCGCCGTAGGGGTCTTCAGCTTTGTCGTGAGTGTCATCTTCGTGGTGCTGCAGGCACCGGACGTTGCCATGACACAGGCGGTGGTCGGGGCGGGACTTACCACCGCGTTTTTTGTCATTGCACTCGACAAGACCAATACCGACGATACGGAGGGAGCAGAGTGACTCGCACGCTCATCGGGCTGGCGGTTTCAACCGCCGTTGGGGTTCTCGCCGTGGTTACGCTCTGGGGCTCGGGTCCCATGCCGTCGGCGACGCTGCAGATCGACTACGCGCTTCGGGTCGTGCAGGACACCGGGGCTGTGAATGTCGTAACCGCGATACTGTTCGATTATCGCGGCCTCGATACGCTCGGGGAGGCAACGGTCATTTTCACCG
>RECN01000192.1 GCA_007694005.1 Spirochaetaceae bacterium | reverse complement strand
TGCCACTCCGGTTTGTCCTTGTCGACATTCCCGAGGGCCGCCCCTATACCACCCTGCGCCGCGCCGGTATGGCTCCGCATGGGGTACAGTTTGCTGACGACTGCTGTTTTCGCTGTTTGAGATGCTTCAAGGGCAGCGTACAGACCTGCGCCACCGCCGCCCACAATTACCGCGTCAAATTCGTAGGTCACCGCGATACTCCTTTCAGTATTTTTTTAATAATACACTGAGAGTTTTTTTATACCATGTCGCGCCGCCGAACGCAACAAAACCGGACAATCTGACCTGCGATGCACCGCGATATCCTTGACACGCAGACGCTTATCGCTCGAACGATCGGTCTGAGCACGATGCTCATCATCAGACTGACCGATCCGGTCCGTGTTCCGATCCCGGGTGTATCCCGGCACCTCCCAACGAAGCCCACTGCTGTCGGGCGTACACGGTATAGCGTCGCGCGGCATCGTGCAGCTCCTGCTTTTCGTCGGGACGCAGGTCCCGTACCACTTTTGCCGGTACGCCGGCGACCAGTGTACCCGACGGCACTTCGAAACCAGGGGGCACAAGACTCCCGGCGGCGACGAACGCGCCCGTACGGACCACTGCCCGGTCAAGCACCGTCGCCCCCATGCCGATGAGTGCCACGTCCTCGATGCTGCAGCCGTGTAGAATTGCGCCGTGCCCCACCGTCACGTTGCTACCAATTTCGGTCGGATTCGTGTCGTGAGTCACGTGTATCACGCAATTGTCCTGAATATTTGTCCCCGCCCCGATGCGGATGTAATGCACGTCGCCACGAATAACCGCGTTATACCAGACACTCGAGTTCTCGCCTATCACGACATCTCCGATTACCCATGAACCGGGAGCACAGAAGACCGATTCGTGGACTGCAGGGAATGTATCACCGAAGGGCAGGAGGTGCGGGGTATTCGATGTGGCCTCGGGATTATATTGAAATCGATCCATCAGATTGTCCGTTCCGGATCGGGCTGAGCCGGCATGACTTCACCCTGGTACTGCACGGCATCTGTCATCCACATATCCTCGTAGGGCTCCATAGTCTGTCGCGAAAGCACGAACATGTAATCGACCTCAGACCCGTCAGACTGTGTCAGGGTCACCGGAATGAGCGCAAGCTCGCCGTCCATCACCGGCGAGTAGATCACGGATGTAACGTGATTGAGCATAGGCTGATACGCGGGGCTGCGGAACAGAAGCGCAAACCGCTCCAGAGGCCCGGTAACCGCCCGGTTGGCCGGGGATGCGAAGCGAAAGGTGCGTGCGATACCTTCGTTCGCGGGACCATTGGTTCTCAAAGCGTCAAGCTGTATCCGGACAACGTCCTCGGGTTCAAGCCCGACGCGCGGCTGGTCACTATCCGCGAAGGCAGTACTGCACGAGAGCAGAACAAGAAAAAGTCCGAACACGACAGCACCGAGCAGACGGGACGGAATACGTGGGTTCATCATAAAGCGCCTCCGTCTCTGAATATAGTGTTTTCAGGGCGTATCGGCAGCTATCAGGGCACGAATGAAATGGAGTGAATTTGCAGACGCGGTCGGCAGGAAGCGCTCGAAATCAACCTTTGCATCCCGATTCGCTTCGTCCGAAATGGTCCGGATCAGGCAGAACCGAAGGTCGTTGAATGCACAGACCGACGCCACCGACGCACCTTCCATTTCCACAGCGTCACCGTGCAGCTCGGCACGGAGGTAATCCATGGTACGCAGGCCGTTTCGGCTGATAAACTGATCTCCGGTGAGGATCCTTCCGACGTGAACGGTTCCGGACGCCGGCACGACCGTGCGTGCGCGCTCAACGAGACGAGAGTCCGACGCTATGACTCGCACGTGTTCGTACGGGATCTCTCCGCGTGCGAATCCGAGCGGGGTTGCATCGAGGTCATGCTGAATGCTGTCACGTGCTACGAGCGTATCGCCAATCCTGATATCAGGGTTGATGCTGCCGGCAAGACCGGTGAAAACCAGCGTGGTAAGCGAAAACGTCTCAATGAGATGTTGCGTAACCATGGCTGCGCGGGCCTTCCCGACCCCGCTCTTCCCGACAATAACCTCTACATCGTCCAGCCGGCCAATATGGAACGCGAAGGTGCCAAAACGGTGCACACGGTCGTGATCGAGTCGCGCCACAATGGTCTCTACCTCGCCGTCCATGGCCCCAAGAACTGCAATCACGATTCCGCCTCCAGTACACGGGCAATACGACCGCAGGCCGCATAGAGCCTATCGCGACTCGTCGCGATATTCATTCTGAGATAGCCTGCGCCCGCCGCTCCGAACTTCGATCCCTGTATGAGCCATGCACGAGCTTCATCTCTCAGACGTCGCTGCAACCTGAGATCGTTACGATCGATCCGACTGCAGTCTATCCACAGCAGATAGGTGCCCTCAAGCGGCTCGATGGTCACCGGCAGATGATCGAATCGGTCGCGTACGACATCCTCATTCGTCTTGAGATAGCCGAGAACAGCATCGAGCCACGCGTCGCCTTCCTGCCACGCAGCCGACGTGCCCGCGAGCGTCATGACGTTAGGAATCCCACCTCCGCAGCCGCTCAGTCCGTTCTCAAGACTGTCGAGCAGGCTGCGGTCCCGACTGTAGGCGAACGCACCGGGCAGACCTGGTATGTTGAACGACTTGGTTGCGCTCACGAGCGTAACGAGCTTCAGGCCGGGGGATTCAAGCGACGCTGCTGGAACAAAGCGGCGGCCGGACACGATCAGATCCGCGTGTATTTCATCCGCAACAAGAATCACACCGTACCGCGCGCAGATGTCGGCGCTCGCCTGAAGCTCATCCTCATCCCATACCCGACCGACCGGATTATGTGGCGAGCACAGAAGAAGAACCTTCGCCCCCGCCGCTGCCTGCTTTTCCAACTCATCAAGATTCATGGAATATCGGCCATCTGTCCTGATCAGCGTGTTTTCCACGATGGTTCGTCCGAGTCGCTCGACGGTCTCTGCGAACGGAAAATACACCGGTGGTTGAATAATGATTCCTTCACCAGGCTCGCTGTAGGAAGCTACCGCAGCGTTGACACCGGCCATCACGCCCGGAAGCCAGAGGTGGTCGGCGGGAGGGCTGAACCCGTATCGCCGCGTAGACCAGGAGGAATACGCCTCATACAGCGAGTCGGGGACGAATGAGTAGCCAAAGACGGCTGCCTCGGCCCTCGACCTGAGGGCGGTGAGAACCGGTTCGGGCGCGCGAAAATCCATATCCGCGACCCAGAACGGGTCCATATCCGGATGATGCGCCCGACTCACATGCCATTTCACCGAGTCCGACGGGCCAGGACCTGGTACTACAAAATCGTCAAGCTGTGTTCCTGTCATAGAGCGCTATCCTATCGCAAAGAACGTTGCAGCGTCACCGAAGTTCGGGATACGCTGTTCTTCATCATGAGGCCTGAGTTCATCCCTGTCCGTGCCGCGCTTTTTCGCAGAACGCGAAGCTTCTTTCACACAGCCGGGTATCTTGAAGTCGACACCCCGACGCTGAGCCCGCGGCTGATACCGGAAGCTCATATTGACCCCTTCGAGACTCATTTCCACGACCCATATCACGAGGGAAGAAGCATCCCCCTGTATCTTGTGCCGTCGCCGGAGGTGCACCTCAAGCCCCTCCTTGGACAGGTGGGAGGTCGACTCTTCCAGCTGGGGCATTGCTTCCGGAATGCCGAAAGCGTCGGTGAACAGCATAATCCTGAGTTCACCATGCTTGAGTACTATGAGTGCCCCGCAGATGAGCGAACGCTTCTTACCCGCACACAGGCGTTCATCCGTTCTCTCCAGGGTGACACCATTCTCGCGCAGATGGCGCAACGCAGCGGCGCGGATCGGCTGTTTTCGGCCACGGCCATCGAGTTACGAGTAGCCGAGGCCTTCGAACGATACACCGGCATAGAGATTACGGACAGCGAGTCGACCTTTGTTGATCGATGTCGACAGTTCGACGGTAGTCTACCCGAGGGGGCGACGTGGAATGAAGCCTTCGACTACCTAATGGCTGCGCACATAGAACCTCAGCTTCCCCGGGACCGGCCGGTATTCCTGACACACTACCCCTGGCAGGCTGAGGTCCTCGCGAGGAGAGCAGATGAGCTTTCGTGCAGGCGTCGCTGGGAACTGTATATCGGTGGGCGGGAAATCGCGAACTGTTTCGCTGAGGAGCAGCATCCTGCCCGCGTATCCGAGTTCATGCACCGGCAGAATGAGTATCGTCGCGACCGTGGAGCCGCCGTGATCCGCCCCGCGGTTGAAGTAGCCGGCGCTCTACGGGACAGTGAACCCTGCGCAGGATGCGCACTCGGGTTTGATCGTCTGTTGATGATTCTCTGTGGGGTGAATTCTATTGAGGGGGTGATATTCTCACCCCTGCATGATAGTATCCGGCCCTGATACCGGTCGGATTCCTTCGCGACCGAAGTAATGAGGTAACAACATGATTAAAGCAGGATCAATCAGCAAGGGAGTGTGCCTGCTCCTGAAAGGCGACCCGTATCTCGTGGTCGAGCGGGAGTTTGTGAATCCCGGCAAGGGCCAGGCATTTGCACGGGTTAAGATGAAGAATCTCAAGACCGGACAGGTGCTCAGGGAAACCATCAAGACGAACGAAAGCGTCGAGGAAGCGACGGTAGAAGAACGGAATGCCCAGTTTCTGTATCAGGATGACGATGGTTACCACTTCATGGATTCAGAGACCTACGACCAGTTTATAGTCCCGGTCGCCGGCCTCGAAGACAAAGCGAATTACATGCTCGAGGGCGAGAGCTATGATCTGGTGACCTGGGAAGGGAACGCGATCGACATCAAGCTGCCGCTCAAGATGGTGTTGACTGTCGTAAACTCACCCGAAGCCCTCCGTGGAGATACCGTCAGTGGTGCGACCAAGCCCGCAACGCTCGAGACGGGCCTGCAGGTCAAAGTGCCTCTTTTCATCAAAGAAGGCGACCGCGTTCTGGTGAACACCGAATCCGGTGATTATGTCGAACGTGTAAACTCCTGATAC